>BADC01000970.1 GCA_000333435.1 Corynebacterium-like bacterium B27
CCAGCCCCCAGGATGCGCCGAGCCAGCCCGAGAGCGCGGTCAGCTCCCGGCCGCGATGGGTGTCGGCGGCGATCGCGTACACCACCACCATGCAGGCGCAGGCACCGAGCCCCTGCACGAAGCGCAGCACGAGCAGGAGCCAGATGTCGGTCGTGACCGCGATGGCGAGGCTCGCGACGACGAGGAGCACCAGACAGGTGAGCAGCGTCGGCTTGCGGCCACGCGCATCCGCGATGATGCCGACGGGCAGGAGGCCGAGGCTCATCCCCAGCACGTAGGCCGAGACCGAGTTCTGCACGAGAGTGGCGGATGCGCCGAACTCGCGGATCATGTCGGGGATCGCGGGCGTGTAGACGTCGATGGGGAACTGACTGAGGGGGATGACGCCGAGGAGGATGGCGATGAGCAGGCGGCGGTTCGGACCGCGGCGGGCGGTGCTCGAGCTGCCGGTGCCCGCGCTCGCCCCAGTGTCTGCTGCCTGACCGGCCATTGCGCCCTCCCGCTTCCCCGGCCACAGTGTAGTGCGCAGGCGGGAAGTTCCCGGGCCGCTGCGGAGTTCGACTTCCCGAGAGAAGGGACCATCATGGCTCAGAAGGTTTGGTTCATCACAGGTGCATCGCGCGGGTTCGGTCACGAGTGGGCGACCGCCGCTCTCGAACGCGGCGACAGCGTCGCGGCGACCGCCCGCGACACGGCGACACTCGCGCCGCTCGTCGACCGGTTCGGCGACCGCATCCTGCCGCTCCAGCTCGACGTCACCGACCGCGAGGCGGACTTCGCGGCCGTGACCGAGGCGTTCAACTACTTCGGGCGCCTCGACGTCGTCGTGAACAACGCCGGGTACGGGCAGTTCGGCTTCATCGAGGAGCTCAGCGAGCAGGAGGCGCGCGACCAGTTCGAGACCAACGTGTTCGGTGCGCTCTGGGTGACCCAGGCGGCGCTGCCGTTCCTGCGCGAACAGCAGAGCGGGCACATCATCCAGGTGTCGTCGATCGGCGGCATCTCGGCGTTCTCGAACATCGGCATCTACAACGGATCGAAGTGGGCGCTCGAGGGCATCTCGCAGGCGCTCGCTCAGGAGGTCGCGTCGTTCGGCATCCATGTGACGCTCGTGGAGCCGGGCGGGTTCAGCACCGATTGGGGCGGAGCGTCGGCGAAGACCGCCGCGCCGTTGCCCGACTACGAAGAGGTGCACGCGGCCGCGGCGGCGGCCAGGGCCACGCGTGTGTCGACGCCCGGCGACCCGGCCGCGTCGGCCGCCGCCCTGCTGCGCATCGTCGATGCCGAGAAGCCGCCGCTGCGCGTGTTCTTCGGCACCGCGCCGCTCGGCATCGCGAAGGCGGACTACGCGTCGCGCATCGCGGAGTGGGAGGCCTGGAGCGACGTCTCGGAGCTCGCCCAGGGCTGACCCACCGGCCGCGGCCGACTCATGATCACCCGGCCGCAGCCGTCAGCGCCGCGACGGCCCGGCGGGTGTCGTCGGCGACGAGGTCGGCGTTGATCTGGGTGGCGGCGGCAGCGCCGGAGGCCGCCGCCATCACCACCAGTGCGTGCGCGACGGCCGAGTTGCCCGCGACCCACACGCCCGGCACCGACGTGGCGCCGAACGGGTCGGCGACCACCCACTCGCCCACGGGGCCCTCGGCGTAGTCGGCGCCGAGCTCGCGGAGCAGAGCGTCGTTCGCCACCGGCCGCGGCCCCACGAAGAGCCGGTCGAGCGGGATGGTGCTGCCGTCGTCGAGCGCGACGCCGGTGAGCGCGCCGGGGCCGTCGGCGCCCGCAGGGGCCGAGAGCACGGCCGTCACCTGCGCCGGCACGATGCGGATGCCGCGGGCGTCGAAGCCCGCGCGCGTCTCGGCGTCGAGGTCGGCGGCGGCGGGCCCGACGAAGGTGACGTCGGACGACCACTGACGCAGCAGTCCCGCCTGGTGTGCGCCCATCGGGGTGAACGCGAGCACCCCGATGCGCAGGTCACGTGACTCCCAGCCGTCGCAGTAGGGGCACGCGACGGCGCCGCGCCCCCACTGCTCGGCGAGGCCGGGGACGTCGGGCAGGTCGTCGCGCAACCCGGTGGCGATGACCAGGCGGCGGCTGCTGAGCATCCGGCCGTCGTCGAGGGTGACGGTGAACGCGCCGGCCTCGCCGGCTGCGCTCACTGCCCGCCCGTTCACGATCTCGCCGCCGTAACCACGCACCTCGGCGCGGCCCGCTTCGAGCAGGTCGAGCGGCGACATGCCGTCGCGGCTGAGGAAGCCGTGCATGTGCGGCGCGAAGCGGTTGCGCGGCTCGCCGGCGTCGATCACCGCGACGCGGCGGCGGGCTCGGGCGAGCACCAGGGCGGCATTGAGGCCGGCGGCGCCGCCACCGACCACGAGGACATCGAGTAGTTCATCGGTCATGCCTCCACTCTGAGCCGCCCGAGACGGTATGGCAAAGTGGTGTGCCGAAATGGCAAGATGGAGGAATGCCCTCCGCTCCCGCCCCGCACCGTGTCTCCCACAGGTCGCGCCCAGTCGCCCCCGCCGCCGATGCCGCCGCCCATGCCGCCGCCGCGCCGACGGGCGACGGCACCCGCGCGGCGCGCATCGGGGCGCGCCTCAAGGCGACCCGCCTCGACCGCGACCTCACCCTCGCCGGCCTCGCCGCGGCCACCGGCATCTCGTCGAGCACCATCTCGCGCCTCGAAGCGGGCAAACGGCAGCCCAACCTCGACCTGCTCATTCCGCTCGCCGCCGCGCTCGAGGTGACCCTCGACGAGCTGGTCTCCGACACCGCCGTGCCCGACCCCCGGGTGCGCCCGCGGTTCACCCGCCGGTGGGGTGCCGAGGTCGAGCAGCTCTCGCGCGAGGGCTCGCCGATGCAGACCGTGCGCATGGTGCTGCCGCCCCGCGACGAGGAGCCGGAGCTCCGCACCCACGACGGCTTCGAGTGGCTCTACGTGCTCGACGGCCGGCTGCGGTTGCGCCTGGCCGAACACGATCTGGTGCTGAAGCCCGGCGAGGCGGCCGAGTTCGCCACCCGCGTTCCGCACTGGATGGGCAGCGCCGACGACCACCCGGTCGAGATCATGTGCATCTTCAGCCGCGACGGCGAGCGCATCCACGTGCGTGCGCAGACCGAGCCGGATCGCCGCGCCGGGCGCTGACCCGCCCGCCCGCGGTCCGGCGGGCACCCGGCGCCGGGGTGCGGCGGTGCCCGTAGCGGCCTAGCCTCGAACCATGCCCGCACCCACCGACCTGCGTTTCGCCGGGCGCATCGCGGGCTTCGGCACCGCATCCGGCACCCGGGTCGTGCTCGGCCTCTGGCACATGACCCCGCTCGGGTCGTTCGCCGATGCGATGCTGCAGGATGCGCGGGGTCACCGCATCCTGCTCGCGCCGAACGACGAGGTGGCCGCGCTCCTCACCGGCACCTACCGCTTCGACGAGGTGCGGGTGGCGCCGGTGCGCTGGCGGCGGATCGACGGCGGCCTCCGCTTCGAGGCCCGAGATCTCCGTGCGCAGCTGCGTCTCGGCGGCATCTCGCCGCTGGGCCGCGCGCTCCGGCTGGTGCCGGCGGCCGTGGCGACGCATCCGCGGTGGTTGCAGACGGTCGATCCGGTGGCACGGATGCTCGTACCCGGCGCCCGGACGGCCGGCACCGCCGGTGGCGGGCGGCGTGAGTTCTACGGGGTGACGCTCGCGCGCCGCATCGTCTGGGCCGAGGCCGAGCTCGACGGCGCCGATCTCGGGGCGTTCGCGCCGCTGGATCCGCCGGTCACGTTCGGCTTCGGGTCGGCCCCGGCGTCACCCCAGCTGGTCGACGTGGTCACCACGATCCGCGAGCCGGGCGCACGCGGCCGGCCGGCCGGTGGGGCGCCTGATCAGGCCTCCGGCGTGCCCGCGAACACGTAGACCCAAGCGTCCTCGCCCGAGTCGAGCGGAACCCGCACACGCACGTAGTCCGACACCTCGTACTCGTCGGCGGCGAACAGCTCGTCGAGCGTGAGCTCGAAGACGGTACCGGGCACCGGCTCGGCGCCGGCGTCCGGCACGAGGAGCGGATGCCGGTCGCTGCCGCTGGTCGCGATCACCGCCGCGTCGGTGATGGTGAGCCATTCGAGCCGGTAGCCCACCACCGCGGCGTCGCGGCCCTCGAGCAGTCGCCCGAAGGTGGCGAGCTGCACCGCGGGCTGGCGCAGCGTTCCGTACGAGAAGAGCAGCACGCCGTCCGTCGCATCCACCCGTCGAGCCTACCGACCCGACCGCGCGCTGCCGTCAATCGCCCTTCGGCGCCTTGCGCAGGGCCTCGGGCTTGTGCACGGCCTCGCGGCCGGTCTTGTCGCTTTCGACGAGGAACTGCGGGTCGTCGTCGGATGCCCGCACCGTGCGGCCGGCGGCCTCGGTGTCGCTCGTGATCTTCTTCTTCACGGTGCCGGTCGTCGTGGTGCCGTGGGTCGACCACCTCACGTGGTCGCCGCGGTGCGGTTCTTTCGCCATGCCGGCGACCGTACTCCCGAATCGGCTCAGGCGTACACGGCCGAGATGACCACGGGGTAGAGCAGTCCGCCCAGCACCCCCAGCAGCCCGGCCGCGCCGAGCGCGAGACCCGCGGAGGCGAGAGCCTTCGGTGCACCGGGCCGCACGACCACGACGAGACCGAGGATGACTGCCGCCAGTGAGCTCAGCCCCACCAGCACCGCCTGCACGGCCGACACGGGACCCATCGCGCCGGGGCCGCCCGACACGAGGACGCCCGCCTGCACGAACACGAACACGAAGCCGAGCACCGGGCCGACGGCGCCGAGGATGAGCGACGCCAGCCCCAGCGGGTTGCGCGCTCCCGGGTTGCGCGGCGCGGCCGGGGGAGTATTCGCGCCGTACCCGGGGTGCTGGCCCGCGGGCGGGCTCTGCGGCGGGTAGGGTGCTGCGGGCGGCGTGGTCGGCGGCGTGGGACCGTACCCCGGGTGGCGCCCGGCGGGCTGATCGAACGGTGGCTGACTCACGGTGCTCCCCTCGGCGACGGACATCTGCGTCCATCCTGTCCCGAACCGCCGCCGGCCGGGAGGGCCATCAGACGATCGGGGCGATCAGGCCCGGTGGTCGAGCGTCACCGCGCCGGGGTCGGGTGCGATCGGCTCCGGCAGCTCGAGCCCGGGCGCATCCGTCGCATCCGTCGCGCCTGACGCCTCCCGCTCGAGCTTGACGAACACGACCCCCGCGACGATCAGCGCCCCGCCGACAGCCTGCAGCAGCGTCGGCACCTCGCCGAGCAGCAGCCACGACAGCAGCACCGCGAAGAGCACCTCGACGAGCCCGACGAACGAGGCGACCCGCGACCCGAGCCGCACCGCGCCCAGAATTCCCGCCAGGTACGCGAACGCGGTCGCCACCAGCACCACCACACCCATCGGCACGAGCCACGACACCTGCCCGAACACCGGCAGCACCACGTCGTCGAACGACATCGTGAACGGTAGCAGCCCGGTGGCGCCGACGAGCCCGAGCCCGGCCGCGCCGATGAGGAGCCCGACGCTCACGAGCGTCACCGGGGGGAGCCCGTTCGACGGCAGCGCCGAGATGAGGTAGTACCCGGCCAGGCACACCGCCGCCGCGAGCGCGAACAGCACGCCGAGTACGTCGAGCCCACCCGCGCCGGAGGGGTTGATGACGAGCGCCAGCCCGGCGATGCTGAGCACCGCACCGATGACGGTGAGCAGCGCCGGGGGGATGCGCGTGCGCGCCCACGCCAGCAGCACCAGGAGAATCGGGGCCGAGTACTCGATGAGCAACGCGACCCCCACCGGCAGGCGGCCGATCGCGGCGAAGTAGAACACCTGGGCACCGATGACGGCGACGAAGCCGTAGGCCAGCAGCAGCTTCCACGAGCGCAGCAGCAGGCCGTAGCGCCCCCGCAGTGCGAGCAGGGCGGGCACGAGCAGCACCAGTCCGCCGGCGCCGGCGCGCACGGCGACCGCGGCCACGGGCGACCAGCCGGCGTCGAGCAGCGGTTTCACGAACGGCCCGCTCGTGCCGAACGCGGCGGCCGCGGCGATGGCGAGCACGAGACCGGATGCGCGGTGTGCCGATGCGGTGCGCGGTGCGGGCGAGTCGGTCATCGGGCATCCGTCGTGTCAGGAGTGAAAAGGATTACGCTAGTGACACTACTCATCCGCCTTGTCAGGAGTCAATGTGGTCTTTGCCTATGACACCGAGGCGACCCTGGTGTTCGCCGCGGCGCTGATCAACACGGGTGCCGGCGCCTCGAATTCGCGCGACGACGAGCTGACCGAGCTCGGAGCGCTCGAACGCCTGCTCGACGAGCACGAGTACTCGGGCCGTCGGGATCGCGAATCGGCCCGAACTCGAGGAGGTGCGCGCCCTGCGCGGCAGAGTTCCGCTGGTTCTGGCAGGTCAACTGCAACACAGCGGTCTGAGCTCGTTAACCGCATCTTCCGCGACTCCGCCGCGCT
>BADC01000969.1 GCA_000333435.1 Corynebacterium-like bacterium B27
GATGCGGTCATGAGTCTCCGAATCGGCGGTCGGCGAGGCGCGCAGGCGCCTCACGGTGTCGATCGAAGGTCTCGTTCGCCGCGAGCCGCGCCGGCTGCGGGCGCCGCGGTGGATTGCCGGGCCGATCGTCGTGATGGCCAGTGTGTCGACAGGTCCGCTGCTCGCGCGAGGGCGCGGGCGCTGGAACTACTCCCCTTCGGTGCCTCCATTGTGGCAGGCGCCGGGCCGCATCCGGGGCTCGGAGCCGCGACTCCCAGTATTTCGAGGTGCCGAAACGCGCTCAGGCGGTGGGGCGGGAGGCAGGGCGCCGGCGGTCGAGCCAGGTGGCGCAGAGGCCCGTCCAGGCGGCGGCCGGATGCCCGGGAGCGAGCCCCAGGCCGTGCTCGCCCGACTCGAACACGTGCACCTCGTGCGGCACGCCCGCCGTGGCGAGGGCCTGGGCGAGCGGGTAGGTGTGCTCGTCGACCGGCACGGGCTCGTCGTCGGCGGTCGCCCAGAGGAAGACGGGCGGCGAGTCTGCCGTCACGAGCTGCTCGAGCGAGGTCTGCCGGCGGAGCTCGTCGGTGGGTTCGGGCCCGAGCAGGTTCAGCTGCGAGCCGGCGTGGGTCGGCGTGAGCATCGACACGACGGGGTAGCAGAGCACCGCGAAGTCGGGGCGGCTGCCCTCGGGGGCATCTGGCGTCAGCGCCGTGTGCCCGGCGAGGTGCCCACCGGCCGAGAACCCCAGCACGCCGACGACGGATGCGCCCGCCGCACGCTCGGCGGCGACGGCGGCCTGCACCGTCTCGAGCGGAGCCGGATGCCGCGTCGACACCGGGTAGCGGATGACCCGCGCCCCCCACCCGAGCCCCTCGAGCCACTCGGCCACAGGCTCGGCCTCATGCGGCGCCAACACCCCGTACCCGCCCCCCGGCAGCACCAGAACCACACCCTCAGTCACCCCGCCACCCTACCGCCCCGCCCGCCCCCGGCCCGGCCTGGTCCAGGCAGGCGTGGCACCGCTGACTCGGGGGCGAATGCTACAGGGACGCACTGTGGTGGTGGGCTGCCGCGCACGGGGGGCTCGGGGGCGAACGCCACGGGCCGTACTCGACGACCCAGGGTGCGGGCGCGGCCGCGGAGCGACCGCACCCGCACATGTCGCGCGGCGCCGGGCAGGGACCGGCGACGCCCGGGCACGACGCGCGAAGCGCGCCGCGTCCGGCAGCTAGAGGTGGTCCCGCAGGTCGTCCGGCGTCTTGTCGCCGAAGGGCTGGGACTCGTCGGGGCCCTCGCGGTCGGGTGCGTAGTGCTCCCAGTCGGCCTCGGCCTCCTTGGGCGACCCGCCGGTGGGCCCGTCGTTGCCCTCGCCGGCGCCGCCCCAGACGGTCTCGCCCGCAACGGCGTCGTTCGTCACGATGTCGTCGCCCTCGTCGAATTGCGGGGGTCCGTTCCTGTCGTCGCTCATCATGCTCCTCGTCTGCGGCCGCATCCGCGGCGCGCTGGCTCAAGCCCACCACGTTCGCCCGCGCGATGGAAGGGCTCGGGCGGCCCGCCGTCGCGGCCGGCGCCAGTGGCCCAGACGGTCGACCGGGTGGGGGCGCTCATCCCGCGCCGGTGGCCGCCGCCCACCCCCGAGGCGGCGGCTAGCTGTACCCCGACGGGGTGGGGAACAGCCCCTGCAGCGCGTGGTCGCCCACCTCCTGCGACTTGTAGGCCACCGGGTCGTGGAGGGTGATGGTGCGGGCGTTCCGCCAGAACCGGTCGAAGCCGTACGACGTGCCGGTGGCGCGGGCGCCGGTGAGTTCGAACAGGCGCGATGTGACATCCAGCACCGTCCGCGTCGACACCACCTTCGCCGCGGCGATCTCCACGGCGACCTCGCCGCGCTCCGCATCCGTCAGCGACCAGCCCCGCGACGCCGCCTCGGTGAGGGCGTCGGTGGCGCGCCAGGTGAGCGCGTCGGCGGCGCGGGTGGCGGCAGCGAGGTCGCCGATGAGCTCCCGGATGTACGGGTCGTCGACCGCACGCTCGACACCGCTGGTCGACCACGGCTTCGTGGTCGTGCGCACGTAGTCGGCGGCGACGGACAGCGCGCCCTCGGCGAGACCGACATGGATGTGGTCGAGTGCCAGCTGGAACAACAGGATCGACAGCGACGCGAACGGCCGGTAGCGCGGGCCTGACTGCTCGCCGAAACCGAGCACGTGCGCATCCGGAACCCAGGCGCCGTCGAACGACACCGACCCGGATGCGGAGAGCCGCTGCCCGATGTTGTCCCAGTCGTCGTGGTGCACGACGCCCGGCTGGGTGGCGTCGATGATGATGGCGAGCTTCTCGCCCGTGTCGACGCGGGTGCCGCTTGCGGTGATGCGCTCGGCCACCTGGGCGCCGGTGGCGAAGAACTTGCGGCCCGAGACCGTGAACCCGCCTTCGACCGGGGTGAGTTCGAGGCCGGCGTCGCGCGGGTTGCCGGCGCCGCCCCAGAACCAGTGGTGGGCCGCGAGCCCGCGCTGCAGCTCGTCGATGGCGGCCTGGTTCTCGTTCAACTGCAGCCGCCAGGAGTTCACGAAGTGGTAGGCGAAGACGTGGCCGAGCCCCGCATCGGCGCGGATGACCGGCCGCAGAGCCGTGAAGACGGTGCGCCAGTCGAGGCCGCCGCCGCCGAACTCCCGCGAGACGAGGGCCGGCAGGATGCCCGTGGCCCGCAGCTCGGCGACCTCGGCGAACGGCGCGGTGCCCTGGCGATCGCGTTCGGCGGCCACGTGCCGGAAGCCTTCGGCAAGTCCGGCGAGAGCGTCGACGGCGGCGTCGGGCGAGGTGATGACGGCGGGGACGTCTTCGGGCACGGTGTTCTCCAGGTGATGTGACGGCGGCCGAGGGCTCCGGGCCGATACCACTATGCCTCCCTCATCGCGGCCGCGTGGAATCGGCGGCTGCAGCCCGCCGGGTCACTCGGCCCAGGGGGTGCGGTTCCACATACGCATCACCTGGTTGCCGTGTTCGAAGCCCAGCACGCTGATGGAGGCGGTGTCGAGCACGACGAGCTCGCCGGCCCGGATCGGCAGGCCCATCCAGGTCGCGGCCAGGGTGCGCAGGTAGTGGCCGTGCGAGAACAGCAGCACGTCCTGGCCCGCGTTGAGAGTCGGGCGGAGCCGTTCGATCACCGCCGTGTTGCGGCGCAGGAGGTCGGCGGCCTGCTCGCCGTTGCCCTCCGCATCCGGTTCGACGCCGTCTTCCCAGAGGTTCCACGGCTCACCGAAGCGCTCGGTGATCTGGGCGCTGGTGAGGCCCTCGTAGGCGCCGTAGTCCCACTCGGCCAGGTCGGGGTCGATGACCGCGCCCGCCCCGAAACCGGCGATGTCGGCCGTGCGCACGGCGCGCTGCCGAGGGCTCGTCAGTACCAGCCCGAAGGTCTGACCGGCCAGCACCCGCCCCACCGCCCGTGCCTGCTCCTCGCCGTTCGGCGTGAGCGGGATGTCGGTGCGCCCGGTGTGCTGCCCGGTGAGGCTCCACTCCGTCTCCCCGTGCCGCACCAGCACGATGCGCGGGGCCGGCACCGCCGCCGGCTGGGCGGCCACGATGGCGCCAGGCACCTCGAACGGAGCGCCGGAACGGGGTTCGTCAGAAACGGTCATGGGGTTCCTCACCGGGTGGAAGCGGGGCCGGGCAGGCCCCGTTCAGGATAGCCGCCGCGAGCCGGAGGCCCGCCGGATGCCCGCCGGACGCCCCGGGCATTCGAAACCCGAACGGCGATCGCCCGAAACGTCGCCGCAACCTGCGCCGGGGAGGATGGCGCCATGACCGATCCGCAGCTGCCCCTCACCGTCGTCGACGCGGTGATCATCCCACTCGCCGATGGCAGCGACTGGTTCCGCGGCTGGCTGAGCGTCGATGCCGACGGGCTCATCGCGGGCCTCGGCGCGGGCGAACCGCCGGCTCAGCCAGCCGGCACCCGCGTGCTCGACGCCCACGGCGCCTTCGTCGCTCCCGGGTTCGTGTCGGCGCACAGCCACCTCTTCACCTCGGGCATGCGCGGCATGACCCCGGGCGAGCCGCTGTACGGCTGGGTGGGCGAGCAGAGCGCCTTCATCTCGGGCGCCGACGCCGACGACATCTACTGGTTCACCCTGCACGGCTGCCTCGACTTCCTCGGCAACGGGGTGACGAGCGCCTACAACTTCACCGACTCCCGCATCGTCGGCCGGTACGACGCGGCCACCGACACCCGCGAGATCTACGACGTGCGGCCGGAGGAGTACCTGTTCCGGCAGATCGACGCCGCACGCGACGCCGGGCTGCGCACGATGAACGCCATCCGGCTCGACAGCGAGTTCCAGCCCGCCGAGCAGGCCTTCGAGGTGTTCGCCCGCGCCGTCGAGCACCTCGAGGCGAACGTTCCCGGGCCGCTGAACCTCGGCGCCTCGGTGTTCGGGGCCGTGCAGTGGTCGGCGACCGCCCAGGCCGCGATCGACGAGGTGCGGGCGATGGATGCGCACGGCATCGGCAACCAGGCGCACTTCCTCGAGACCGGCGAGGCGCTCGATCAGCAGCGGGAGAAGTTCCGCTGGTACCAGGAGGCGGGCGCGCTGCGGCCGGGCTTCCTGTTCGGGCACTTCGTGCATCCGGATGTCTTCATGTCACGCGTCGCCGCCGCCGCGGGTGCCGGCATGGTGTGGCAGCCCACCTCGAACGGGCGACTCGGTTCGGGGGTGGCGGACATTCCGCGCTATCGGGAGCTCGGCATGCCGATCGGTGTCGGGCTCGACGACCAGTCGTGCACGGATGTGTCCGACCCGTTCCAGAACGTGCGCATCGGCGTGTACACCCAGCGCGCCGTCAGCGAGGACGCCGGGGTGCTGATGCCCCGCGAGATGCTGCGGATGCACACCCTCGGTTCTGCGGAGGCGCTCGGCGTGGCCGACCGGATCGGGTCGCTCGAGGTCGGCAAGGCCGCCGACTTCCTGGTGGTCGACCCCGCCAGCCCCGACACCGGGCCGGTGTGGGACGTGTACGCGCACTACGCCTTCGCGATGAGCCTGCGCAACCTCAAGGAGGTGTACGTGGGCGGCGAGCTGGTGTCGCGCGACGGGGTGAGCACGCATCCGCTCGCCGCCGACGCCTCGCGCGAACTGCACGCCCGCGTGCGCGCCGTCGCGGCCCGCGCCGCCGAGCGCAGCACCTCGCGCCTGGCCTGGTAGGCGCCTGCGCACTACCGTTGGCGCATGGCTGTGACACTCCGACCGATGCCCGAGGATGCGCTCGCGAGCTGGTTGGCCGCATCGAACGCCGAGTACGTGCGGGAGCGGATCGCCGCCGGCGACTCACCCGAGTACGCCGAGGAGCGCGCGGCCGAGTCGAACGCGCAGTACTTCCCCGGCGGGGTGCCGGCCGCCGGCCAGCTCGTCTTCGACGTGCTCGCGGACGATGAGCCGGTCGGCGTGCTCTGGCTCGGGCCGATGTCGCCGCGGCATCCGCACGACTGGTGGGTGTTCGACGTCGAGATCGCGGCCGAGCACCGCGGCCGTGGGCTCGGCCGCGCGGCGATGCTGCTGGCCGAGGAGGCGGCACGTGACCACGGCGCCCGCCGGCTCGGGCTCAACGTGTTCGGCCACAACACCGTCGCCCAGCACCTCTACGTCTCGCTCGGCTACGAGACCACCGCCATCAACATGGCCAAGCCGCTCTGAGCCGGCGAGGGCACCCGGGCGACGGTCGCGAGTAGGGTGATGGCGATGTTCGAGTTGCGTTCCCTCCGTGTTCCGGTGGTGCAGGCGCCCATGGCGGGCGGGCCGTCCACGCCGGAGCTCGCGGGCGCGGTGAGCAACGCGGGCGGGCTCGGCTTCCTCGCGGCGGGGTACCGCAGCGCCGAGGCGCTGGCGGAGCAGATCCACCACACCCGGCTCATCACCGGGCAGCCCTTCGGCGTCAACCTCTTCGTGCCGCAGCCCTCGGTGGCCGCCCCCGCAGCGCTCGCCGCCTACGCCGCCGAACTCGCGCCCGACGCCCGGCGGCTCGGCGTCGAACCCGGCACACCGCATCCGGATGACGACGACTGGGCCGCCAAACTCGACGTGCTGTTCGAGCTGCGCCCCGCGGTCGCATCGTTCACCTTCGGCACGCCCGACGCCGAGACCGTGGCACGGCTCGGCGACGCCGACGTGCTCGTGCTGGTCACCGTCACCTCCCTCGCCGAGGCGAAGGCCGCGCTCGCGGCCGGAGCACCGGCGCTCGTGGTGCAGGGCCCGCTGGCCGGGGGGCACCGCGGCACCTTCGACCCGGCGGCCCCTCCGCCGGCCGACGATCTCGAGACGCTGTTCGGCCGCATCCGACACCACACGGATGCGCCGCTGGTCGCCGCGGGCGGGCTCACCACCCCGGCGGCGGTGGCGCGGGCGCTGGCGCACGGGGCCGTGGCCGTGCAGGCCGGCACGGCGTTCCTCCTGGCCACCGAGGCCGGCACGAGCGCGGTGCAGCGGCAAGCGCTCGTGGCGCCCGGATTCACCGAGACCATCGTCACCCACGCCTTCTCGGGCCGGCCCGCGCGCGCACTCGTCAACGACTTCGTGCGACGGCACGACGCCACCGCGCCTCTCGGCTACCCCGAGGTCAACCAGCTCACCGGGCCGCTGCGCGCCGCCGCCGGCGCGGCCGGCGACCCTGACGGAACGAACGTCTGGGCCGGTGCGGCGTGGCGGGACATCCGCTCGGGCACCGCAGCCGAGATCGTGCGGCACCTCGCGAAGGAGATCGAATGACGAAGCACGGAGCCCGCGCGGCGGACTGGAGCAAGCGCCTCCGCGTCGACGGGCCGATCGACCTGGCAGCCATCGACACCGGGGCCACCCCGGGCGTGCTCGACAAGGATGCGGGGGAGGAGCTCTTCGACGGCACCAGCCGCTCGCTCGCGACGCTGCAGGAGCAGCTCTTCGCCGCCAGCCTGTCCGGCGGCAAGCGTTCGGTGCTGATCGTGCTGCAGGGCATGGACACCGCGGGCAAGGGCGGCACGGTGAAGCGGGTGGCCGGGTCGATGGACCCGCAGGGCATCACTCATCACGCGTTCAAGAAGCCGACGGAGGAGGAGCGGGCGCATCCGTTTCTCTGGCGGGTGGAGAAGGAGCTGCCGCCGCCCGGGCACATCGGCATCTTCGACCGCTCGCACTACGAGGACGTCCTGGTGCCGCGCGTGCACGAGCTCATCACCTCGGAGGAGCTGACGATGCGGTACGCCGAGATCAACGAGTTCGAGCGCCGGCTGGTGGAGGGGGGCACGACGGTGCTCAAGGTGATGCTGCACCTCGGGCGCGACGAGCAGAAGAACCGGTTGCTGCGGCGGCTGGAGCGGTCGGACAAGCACTGGAAGTTCAATCCGGGCGACGTGGACGACCGTGCGCTGTGGCCGCTGTTCCAGGACGCCTACGAGGTGGCGCTCACGGCGACCAGCACGTCGCACGCGCCGTGGCACGTGGTGCCGGCCGACCGCAAGTGGTACTCGGCGCTCGCGGTGCAGCAGCTGCTCGACGAGGCCCTGCGGGCCCTTGACCTCGGCTGGCCGGCCGCCGACTACGACGTCGCCGAGCAGCGCGCCCGGTTGCTCGCGACCTGAGCGGCGCGAGCGAGCGAGCGAGCTGTGCTAGCGGCTCTCGAGTGCGTCGATGCGCTCGGCGAGCAGTTGCAGCGCCTCGCCGATGGCGGCGAAGTTGCGGTCGGCGATCTCCCAGCGCGGGTCGACGTTGAGGCGGTGCAGCATGGCGCTGCGCTTGGACTCGTTCATGGCGAGGTCGGCTTGGGCCAGAACCTGCTTGAGCTCGTCGACGGTGCTCACGGAATCCCCCTGGAGTGTGCGATGGTTGCGTACCCGTCCAATCTACGGGCGCTCCGCGACCACGTCACCGCGCGCGGGAACCCGAGCGGGAGCGGGGTGGGGTGGCGGTGAGGGTGGCGAGCACGTCGTCGAGGCCGGCGAGGCCGGGGGAGGCCGCGATGTCGGCGCCGATGCGGGCGCTCGCCCCGCGGTAGCGGGGCTCGGTCAGCACCCGCTGCACGGCGGCACGGATGCGCTCGGCCGTCGGCGCGTTGGTCGCGAGGTTCACGCCCACCCCGGCCCAGGCCACGCGCGCGGTCACCTCGACCTTGTCCTCGGTGAGGCCCGCCACGACGAGCGGCACCCCGTGTTCCATGGCGTAGTGCACGCCGCCGTAGCCGCCGTTCGTGACGTAGGCATCCGTCAGCGGGAGCAGCCGGTCGTAGGGCAGGTAGGAGGCCGCTCGCACGTTGGCGGGCAGCGGATGCGGGAGCGTCTCGACGGGCCGGCCCCCGGTCGAGACGACGACCAATGCGTCGAACCCGGCGAGCCCCTGCAGCGCCGGAGCGATGAGCTCGTCGTAGTTCTTGTTCGCCACCGTGCCCTGGGTCACGTGCACCACCGGACGCGGCCCGGCGAGCTCGCCCCACCACTCGGGCAGCGGAGTCGTCGACGGTGCGGTGCGGGAGACCGGACCGACGAAATGCACGGTGCTCGGCAGGTCGCTCCGCGGGTACTCGAACGACGGAACGGTGAACTGCACGATCGCATCGGCCAGCGCCGCCGTCCCCATGAAGAAGGTGTGCAGTTCGCCGCCGGTGGTCTCGCGGATCATCCGCTCGGCCTGCAGCTGCAACGGGCGGAAGATGCCCTTCTCGGCGGCCGTCTTGAGCATCCGGTTGCGCACGCGTCCGCGCCAGCCGGGCAGCGGCGGCTTGCCGAGACCGAAGGGAGCCGTGTCGACGCTGTCGACACCGAGCGGCACGATGCCGAGGTTGACGACCGGGGGGCGGGCCGTGTCGGGCCGGGTGAGCAGCAGCAGTGCGCCCATGAAGAGCGACTCCACCAGCACGGCGTCGGTGGGCTCGGCGGCGAGCGCGGCGTCGACCGCGGTCAGCTGCGCCGGCGCCGGGGCGAGGAAGATGGTGCCGAGGTCGTAGCGGATGCCCGCAGGGCCCTTGAGGCCGACGCGACCGGGGAACGCGGCATCCATGTCGGTGTCGTCGTAGTCGGCCTCGGCGGGCAGCGGCAGGAAGGTGGCACCGGTCGCCTCGACGGTGGCCTGGTAGCGCGCTCCGGTGAGGAAGCGCACGCGGTGGCCACTCGCGACGAGGTGGCGGGCGACCGCGAGGAGCGGGGTGACGTGACCGTGCACCGGCGTGCTGCAGATGAGGAGAGAGGACATCGGTGGGCCTTCGCGTAGGGGACGAGGGGTTAAGCTTGGCTATACTCCAGAAGTATTCACTACCCCGTTAGGAAAGTCAATATGCCGGACAGCAGGACATCCGCGGTGCGCAGTTACCACTCGGCGCTCCGTGCCGAGCAGGCGGCCAACACGCGGCAACGCATCCTCGACGCGGCCGCGGCGTGCTTCGCGCGCTCGGGCTACGCCGGCACCTCCCTCGCGGACATCGCGGGGGAGGCGGGCGTCTCGGTCGAGACCGTGAAGCTGAACGGTCCCAAGCGGGCCCTGCTGCTCGGCGCCTTCGAGCAGGCGTTCGCCGGCAGCGAGGGCCGTGAGTCGATCGCCGACCGCGATGTCGGGCGCGAGCTGACCGCGCTCGACGACGACGCCCTGCTGCCGGGCTACGTGCACTTCGTCGCCGAGGCGAACCGCCGCACCAGCGGCTTGTGGGCGGGTTTCCTGAGCGCCGCGTCGTCGGATCCGCTGGTCGAGGCCGAGCTGGCCGACCTGCTCCAGCGGCGCCGACGCGACTTCCTGGCCTCCGTGGCCGAGTTCGAGCGGCGCGGGATGCTCCCGGCCGGCCTCGGCGACAGCGAGCGACGGGAGCTCGCCGACATCCTCTCGTTCCTCGTGTCGCCCGAGAGTCACGAGCAGCTCGTCACCCAGTCGGGCTGGAGCATGAAGCGCTACGAAGCCTGGCTGCGCGAGGCGGTCGAGCGCCTGGTGCTCGGCAGGCACAGCGCCAGCAGCACTCCGCC
Organism: Corynebacterium-like bacterium B27; assembly: GCA_000333435.1. GTDB lineage: Bacteria > Actinomycetota > Actinomycetes > Actinomycetales > Microbacteriaceae > Herbiconiux. Next base: position 9,947 of record BADC01000969.1, read on the forward strand.
CAGCACGGCGCAGACGACGTAGACCGCGCCGAGCGGAGCCTGGCTGTCGTCGGGCAGCGTGGCGGCGGCGGCCATCGTGACGGCCACGAAGAGGTAGCAGACCGCGCTCGTGAGTCCGCCGATGAGGCCGAGGTTGCGCTCGAACAGACCGAGCGCCAAGCCGTACGCGAGCGGGCAGAGCGCGCCGCAGCCGAGCATCACGAACACGCCGCCGACCGTGATGAGCACGAGGTCGGCACCGACCGTGAACCCGCTCACCGCGAGCACCACGGCCCCGATGGTGAACGAGCTGAGCGCTGCGAAGCCGAGGGTGCGTGACGACAGGCGGGTGGCGAGCGACCCGGTCGCGAGTTCGCCGCCGAGGTTCGCGGCGCCGACGACGAGCGCGATCACGCCGTACGCGGCGGGCGGCAGCCCGAGCTGGGTCTCGTAGAGCAGCGGCGCCACCACGCCGAAGAGCAGCTGCGCGCTCGCGAACACCGCGAACACGAGGGTGAGGCCCACGAACAGTTTGCGGCGCAGGGTCGTGCCGAGCACGCGGGCGATGAGCCGTGGGCGGATGGGCTCCGCCCTGTCGGCCGCCAGCGTCTCGGGCAGCAGCCGCCACACCACGAGCAGGGCGACGGCGGCGAGTACCGCGATGAGCACGAAGATGCCGCGCCAGCTCACGAACTGCACGAGCACCC
>BADC01000968.1 GCA_000333435.1 Corynebacterium-like bacterium B27
CCCGCAGGAAGCGCCCGGTGTGGCTCGCCTCGACCCTTGCCCAGCTTCTCCCGGCGTCCCGCTGGGGATGATCGTGCCACCACCCGATCCGCCTTCGGGGCCGAGGTCGATCAGCCAGTCGGCCGACTTGATCACGTCGAGGTTGTGCTCGATCACGATGACCGTGTTGCCCTTGTCGACCAGGCTGTTGAGCACCAGCAGCAGCTTGCGCACGTCTTCGAAGTGCAGACCCGTGGTCGGCTCGTCGAGCACGTAGACACTGCGCCCGTTCGATCGCCGCTGCAACTCGGTGGCGAGCTTCACGCGCTGTGCCTCACCGCCCGAGAGCGTCGTGGCGCTCTGCCCGAGCCGCACGTAGCCGAGCCCCACTTCGACCAAGGTCTTCAAGAACCGGTGGATGGCCGAGATCGGCTCGAAGAACTCGGCGGCCTCGGAGATCGGCATGTCGAGCACCTCGGCGATGTTCTTGCCCTTGTAGTGCACGGACAGGGTGTCGCGGTTGTAGCGCGCGCCGCCGCACACCTCGCACGCGACATACACGTCGGGCAGGAAGTTCATCTCGATCTTGATCGTGCCGTCACCCGAGCATGCCTCGCAGCGACCACCCTTGACGTTGAACGAGAAGCGGCCCGGCAGATACCCGCGCGCCTTCGCCTCAGCGGTCTCGGAGAACAGCGTGCGGATGCGGTCGAACACCCCCGTGTACGTCGCCGGGTTCGAGCGGGGGGTGCGACCGATCGGTGCCTGATCGACGTGCACCACCTTGTCGAGGTTGTCGAGCCCGGTCACGCGCTTGTGCTTGCCCGGGAGCTTGCGGGCACCGTTGAGCTGATTGGCCATCACCCGGTAGAGGATGTCGTTGACGAGGCTCGACTTGCCGGAACCGCTCACGCCGGTGACAGCGGTCATCACGCCCAGCGGGAAGTCGGCCGTGACCTTCTTGAGGTTGTTGGCCTCCGCATCCACCACCGAGATCATGCGCTTGCGGTCGATGGGTCGCCGCTTCTTCGGCGTCTCGATCGACTTGCGGCCGGACAGGTAGTCGCCCGTGAGCGAGTTCGTGTTGGCCAGCAGCTCGTCGTAGTGCCCGG
>BADC01000967.1 GCA_000333435.1 Corynebacterium-like bacterium B27
CTCGAGTCGGAGCAGGTGCGGATGGGGAAGGCCTTGATCATCAGGTCGATCGTGTCTTTCACCGCCCAGATCTTCGGGTACGGCCCGAAGTAGCGTGCACCCTTGATGCGGTGGTTGCGCGTCACCATCACCCGCGGCGCCTCGTCGCCGAGCGTCACCGCCATGAACGGGTAGGTCTTGTCGTCGCGGAACTTGACGTTGAACGGCGGGTCGAACTCCTTGATCCAGGTGTACTCGAGCTGCAGCGACTCCACATCGGTCGCCACGACGGTCCACTCGACCCCCGCCGCGGTCGTCACCATGCGGCGGGTGCGCTCGTGCAGGCTCCGCAGGGGCGCGAAGTAGTTGCTGAGACGCGCCCGGAGGTTCTTCGCCTTGCCCACGTAGAGCACACGACCGGATGCGTCTTTGAAGCGGTAGACGCCCGGCTGCGTGGGGATCTCCCCGGCTTTCGGGCGGTAGGAAACGGTGTCTGCCATGGTTGTATCGATTCTCGCATCCGGTACTGACATCGCTGCCATCTAGCATCGATGTGGTGTGCGCGGTGAGCGGACAGAAGAGGAGTTCCGATGGGTGTCAAGCGGCGACCGTCCCGGCGGCCCGGCGGCCAGCGCACGAGCGGTTCTTCGGCGACCGCCACGAAGGCGGTGCTGATCGGCTACGAACGCTGGTACGCGCGACACCTGCAGGCCGGCGAGCCCGACCACCTCACGGTGGCGGAGTCGTCCGCGCTCCTGTCCGAGCTGTTCGACCGTTCTGCGGGGCGGCTGCACGTTCCGACGGCCGCCGTGCTCGAGGAACTGCTGGCGGTCGTCGACGATGACCCGGCGCTGTCGCCGCGGCTGCCCGAGGTGATCGAGACGCTCGAGCATTACCTCGACTTCGCGGTGGAGACCGGCGGATGGCCGGCCGGCGACGACGAGATCGACGAGAGCTCAGAGGTGCTGGAGGTGGCGTACGAGCTCAGCACGCAGCTCCTGGACTTCCTGCTCGACTCCGTCGCCGCGGTCGAGGAGGTTCCTGCCGCGGTGCAGCGGGCGGCTTTCGAGTCGTTGCCGTCCGCCATCCGCACGCCGGCGGAGTTGCTCGAGCGGCTTCGCATCGTGCTCGGCGACGCCCACTCGACGGTGCCGGCCGAGCTCGCGCTGGAGCGCGTCGTCGGGCTGCTCTGCGTCGGGCTCGACCCTCGCCTCCTGCCCGACCGCACGGAGGAGCGCATCCTGGCCATGCTCGACACGGCGGCGGGGGTGACCGCCGCGGAGGCGCGCACGGCGGATGCTCCCACCCGCTCGATGTTGGATGCGCTGGAACGCGACGGATTGCTCCGCCCGGTGGAGACGGACGGCGTGGTTCGACGGGAGACACCGTTCGGGCTCCGGCCGGCCCTCGCCGACGCGCTCACCGAGGTGGCCGACGAACTCGGGCTGCTGAGCGACGACGAAATGAACCCGCATCCGGCCGGCACCGCGCTGCTCCTGAACGTCGCGGTTCTGGGCACAAAGCCGGCGCAGTGGCGGCGGCTCGTGCTGGCGGCCGACGCCGATCTCGGCGAGCTGCACCTCGCGACGCAGCTCGCCTTCGACTGGGCGGATGACGAACCGCACGCCTTCACGCTCGCGGAGGAACCGAGCACCGTGATCACGTCGATCGACCCCGAAGGCGGCACGCCCGAGGAGGTCGTCGACGAGACCGAGGTGCAGCTCGGGGAGCTGTTCGCGGAGGTCGGCGACGAGGTGCGCTACCGCTACGGGACATCCGGGGCCGCGGCCGGCGACGCGGGTGCGGAGCAACTCGAGCTGGTCATCCGGTTCGAGTCGGTGGCGACGGCCGAGCAGCGCACGCTCCCCCGTTGTGTCTGACCCTCATCCGACCTCGGGGTCGCCGAGG
>BADC01000966.1 GCA_000333435.1 Corynebacterium-like bacterium B27
TTCGGCATCTTGTCGATGAAGAAGGGGCGCGCCGTCTTGCGCTGGATGCGAGTGCGATCGAGATAGGCCTCGCCCAGCGCGCGCACCGCCGCGCGATCGAGGCCGCCGACCTTGGCGGGGCCGACCTCCATCACCAAGGC
>BADC01000965.1 GCA_000333435.1 Corynebacterium-like bacterium B27
CTCACGCGATCGTCGTCGCCGCCCAGGAGCGGGGGCTACACCTCGGCAAAGTCTCGGATTTCGCGTCGCAAACCGGTCTGGGTGTCAGCGCCACTATTGATGGCCGCTCGATCGTGATCGGCAACGCGGCCCAAATGGAGCGCAGTAGCGTCGATCCCAAACCGCTTGACGCGGCCGCCGAACGGCATCGCGGCGAAGGCGCGGGGGTCATGCTGGTGGCGGTGGACGGCAAGCTCGCCGGTCTGCTCGCGGTCGCAGATCCGGTACGCGCCAATGCAGGGAAAGCCATTGCCGCGCTGCGCGGGGATGGTT
>BADC01000964.1 GCA_000333435.1 Corynebacterium-like bacterium B27
ATCTCGATGATGCTCGAGCACAAGGTGCGGGGCATCCTCTACTCCACCTGGTATCACCGCGCCGTCACCGCTCCGCCGGCGCTGCACGAGACCGAGTACGTGCTCGTCGACTGCTTCGACACCGCGACGCCGGCCCCCGCGGTCGTGCCCGACGAGCGGGAAGGGGGGAACGTGGCCACCCGGTTGCTCCTCGGCGCGGGCCACACCCGCATCGCGTTCGTGAACACCACCACCCCGTCCCCCGCGCGATCGGGTCGACTCGTCGGCTACCGCGACGCCCTGCAGGACGCCGGTATCGAGTTCGACCCCGCGTTGGTTCTGGATGCCGCACCCGAACAGGAGGGCGGATACGCGGTCGCGGGCCGCATCCGCGACCTCGGCGTGACCGGCGTCTTCTGCCACAACGACCGCGTGGCGATGGGTCTCTACGACGGCCTGCGCGAACTCGGCCTGACCATCCCGAACGACATCGCGGTCGTGGGCTTCGACAACCAGGAGGTCATCGCCGCCCACCTGAGGCCGCCACTCTCGACGGTCGCACTCCCCCACTACGAGCTCGGCGCAGCAGGGGTGCGGGTGCTCCTCGGACTGCAGGAGGCCCCGACGGGAGCGCCGCTCGCGATCTCGTGCCCGCCGGTTCGACGGGCATCCGTCTGAGGCGAACCGCGACCATCCACTCGGCCGTCGACTCCGTCAGTCGGTGCGGGCGCCGATCGCCGGGGTAGCCCTCACCGCGTTCGCGTGCCGGTCGGCGACGACTTGGACATCGGTCCCCGAGTCGAGGATCGTGTTGCCGGTCGATTCCGGGTCGGCCACGACGGTGACCACGTCGAGGGAGCTCGACACCGCCGTGCTCAGCAGGGCGTCGACCTGCGCCTCGAACGCAGAGCCGCTCGACGACGCGCTCACGTCACTCGCCACGACGTGGTTGGTCGCGACGTAGTTGCCCGTGCCCGCGACCAGTCTGATGATCGCCGGCCTCGTGCCCGCAGGCCGGAGGCTCCGGGAGTCGACGACTTCGGAGATGTGGTTGCCGATGACCGAGTTGCCGTTGCCGTCGATCCGCACCAGTCCGTAGTCGTCGTCGAGACCGTTGTCGACTTCGAGGAACGGGGTCCAGGGCTCGTGGTCGCGCAGCAGATGGTTGGCGGCCACGAGGTTCTCAGAACTGTCGGCGTCGAGGACGAGCATGCCCGGGTAGAAGGAGTGCAACCGGTTGGCGGTGATGCTCGAGCGCGTGACGCCGCTGAAATGCACGCTGCTCGCACCGCGCGGAAAGACGTTGTTCGCGGTGACGAGGAGGCCGCCGTGGTTCTCGGCGTAGATCGAGTAGCCGCTCGGGCCGGCTCCGATGAGGTTGTCGGTGATCTTCGACGCCTGACCCCACCCGCGCAGCTCGATGCAGCTCCCGCACTCGGCGACGAAGTTGTCGTGGATCGACAGCGCATCCGCGTTGTGGATGGTGAGGGCGTGCTCGAGGTAGACGAACCCCATGCCGTTGACCCGGAACGAATCGTTGGCGCCGGCGACGTGGATGCCGGTCTTCCCGTTCGCATAGGTGTTCTCCGGATGCCGGTCGGAGCCGTCGGCGGCGAAGTGCAGGCCGTCGATGCAGAAGTTCGAGAACTCCACCGAGCTGATCCGCGGACTCCCCGGCCGCTCGACGAGGAAGGCGGCACCGTCGGATTGCTGAGCGCGACTGCCCGGAGGGATGTCGACGAGGATTCGGCTGCCGCCCGGCCACAGTTCGTGCAGATCGGGCCACTCGTCCTCGGGCACGTTGAAACGGATGCTCGACGAGGTGAAGCCGTGGCCGGAGCCTTCGATCCGGAGGAAGCTGACGTCGATCACGACCTGGGTGCGCAGACGGAAGTCTCCGGGCGGGACGTAGATGACGGCGCTCGGCTTGCCGCCGTCGTTCTCGTCGGTGGCGGATTGACGTCGCTTGATGTCGGCGAGGATGCTCATGATCACCTCGCCGACGTCATCGAACGGGTCTCCGACGGGCCACTCGGTCACGTCGTACCGGTTGGCGGCGCTCATGGGGTCTCGCTTTCGGAACGGGGGGATGAGAGAGAGGCGACCTCGTCGAGACGGGGCAGGTGCGCGCCCGGTCGGCTCACCGTGACGGCGGCACACGCCGCCGCGAACGAAGCCGCCTCCGCGACCTCCGCCAACGAAGCCGTCCCGGTGACGATCGGCTCGATACCGACCGTCGTGGTGAGGGAGTGGAGCAGCCCCGCCATGTAGGAGTCACCGGCCCCGATGGTATCGGCGACCTCGGTGGTGACGGCCGGCACGAACGCCGTCTCCGCACCGAGCCGGAGAAGGCTCCCGGATGCGCCCTGCGTGACGATCACGATCGTGGCCCCGAGCCGCGCATAGTGCGCCGTCACCTCGGCCGCATCGAGCCCGGGGTGGAGCCAGGCGGCATCCTCGTCACTCAGCTTCACGACGGTGCTCCGGCGCGCGAGGCGCTCGACCTCGGGGAGCACGGTGTCCCGCGGGCCCAGCACCGACGAGCGGATGTTCGGGTCGAACGAGCGGAGGACACCGGCCCCGGCAGCCTCGAAGCAGGCCGCGACGACCTCGCCTCCCGGCGGCAGCAGGGCTCCGATCGACCCCGAATGGATCGCCCCGAACCCGCCGGCCGGAGGAGCGGCGATGTCCCACGTGATGTCGAAGTCGTACCGCGCCGATCCGTCGGACCGGATCGTCGCCGTCGCCGTCGAGGTGCGGAACGAGGGATCCACCGATCCACGCGTCAGCTGCACACCCGACCGGGCGAGATGATCCGAGAGAAGACGCCCGTTCTCGTCGGTGCCGATGCGTGTCGCCAGGGTCACGGATGCTCCCAACCGGGCCAGACCGACCGCCACGTTCATGGGGCTCCCGCCGGCGTGGGCCTCGCGACCGCCTGAGGTCGACACCACGTCGACGAGCGCTTCACCGATGACGAGCAGTTCACTCATCGATGCCCTCCTTCGAGCGCGCCGGTGCCGCGACCGACTGCCGCCGCACGAGTGGGCAGGGCAGCACGGCCACCTCGTAGACGGTCTCCTCATCGGAATCGTCTCCGCCCTCCATCAACGTGGTGAGGGCGCCGAGCGCCCACTCCCCCATTTCGAAGTGAGGGAGCGCTACGGTGGTGAGGGCTGGGTAGAGGCCCTCGGCGATGAGCTCCTGGTTGTCGAAGCCGACCAGCGAGAGATCGTCGGGAATGCGGAGACCGAGTTCGGCCGCCGCGCGGTAGGCGCCCATGGCCATCCGGTCGTTGTAACAGAACAGGCCGGTCGGCCGATCGGGCCGCCCGAGCACCTCGACCGCGGCCTTGTAGCCGCCCGGGGTCTCGGATTGCTCGGCCACGACGAGGGACGGGTCGAAGTCGAGTCCGGCGTCGGCGAGCGCCTTGCGGTACCCCGCCAGTCGCCCCCGCGTGGCGGGCACGTCGTCGGAGTTGGTGATGAAGCCGATTCGGCGGTGTCCGTGCCGGATGAGTTCGTCGACCGCGACGTAGGCGCCGCCCTCTTCGTCGGGCACGACCGAGGGCACACGTCCGTCCTCCGACGTCGAGTCGATCAGCACCGTCGGCACGGCCTGAAGGGAGGCCGGGAGCGTGATCTCGCGGTGATACATGGTGGCGTAGAGCACGCCGTCGACCTGCTGGCGGAGCAGCGCATCCGTGTCGCGCTGGATGTCGAGCTCGTCGCGCGAGGTGTTGATCAAGACCAACGTCAGCCCCCGCTCCCGGGCCGCCTGTTGGGCACCGAGGATGATGCGGCCGGCGTGCGGGGTGGTGGCGATCTCCTCGCTCAGCAGACCGATCATCTCGGACTGCTGCCGCCGAAGGCTCCGGGCGATGCGGTTGGCGCCGTAGCCGAGCCGCTGCGCCGTGGCCCGCACGCGTTCGCGCGTCTCGTCGCTCGCTCGCGCCGAGACGACGTCGTTGAGGATGTGGGAGACGGTGGTGACCGAGACCCCGGCTTCACGCGCGACGTCCCGGATGCCCACTGTGTTGCGTGCCATTGCTCTCGTCCTCTGCGTCCGTTCGGTTCGAACCTGGTTGGCGACCATTCTCGCCGAGCCCATCAGCCTTTGACCGCACCGGCGGTGAGTCCGGCGACGATGTGCCGCTGCAGCACCAAGGCGAGAAGGATGACGGGAACCGAGTAGAGCACCGCGAGGGCGGTCATCGCTCCCCAGTCGAGACCGAACTGGGTCTGGAAGTTCGCGATGACGATCGGGGTGGTCTGCGACCTCGTGGCCGTGAGCAGGAGGGCGAAGAGGAACTCGTTCCAGGAGGCGAGGAAGGCGAAGATCGCCGTCACCGCCACTCCACCCGCGGTCACCGGGAGCACGACCCGCCAGAGCGCGCCGAGCCGGCTCGCGCCGTCGATCTTCGCCGCCTCTTCCAGCTCTTCGGGCACCGCCTCGAAGAAGCTCGACATGAGCCAGATCGACAGCGGCAGCGAGATGGTGGCATGCGCGATGGCCAGCGCGAACGAGGTGTCGGAGA
>BADC01000963.1 GCA_000333435.1 Corynebacterium-like bacterium B27
GGCTAGAGTGGAGGGGTGTTCGTGAATCCCACCTGTTGTCGTCGCTGAGCGACGACCCTCCCTTCACAGACTGGCTCGTCACCGCCCCCAGCCGCCGCTCTCGCAGCGCGCCGCATCCGTCGCCGGGTGCGATCCGGTGCGAGGCCCATCCAAGGACACCAGAGACATGAAGTACGCGAACAGCGTCATCGACCTCGTCGGCAACACCCCGCTCGTGAAGCTCACGAGCGTGACCGAGGGCATCGCCGCCACCGTGCTCGCCAAGGTCGAGTACCTCAATCCGGGCGGATCGTCGAAAGACCGCATCGCCACCCGCATCATCGACGCGGCCGAGGCCGAAGGCCTGCTGAAGCCCGGTGGCACGATCGTCGAGCCCACCTCGGGCAACACCGGCATCGGACTCGCCCTCGTGGCGCAGCAGCGCGGCTACCGCTGCGTGTTCGTGCTGCCGGACAAGGTGGGGGAGGACAAGCGCAACGTGCTCACCGCCTACGGAGCCGAGATCGTGGTGACGCCGACGGCCGTCGCGCCCGAAGACCCCGACTCCTACTACTCGGTGTCGGACCGGCTGGCCCGCGAGATCCCGGGCGCCTTCAAGCCCAACCAGTACTCCAACCCGAACGGCCCGCTCAGCCACTACGAGACCACCGGGCCCGAGATCTGGCGCGACACCGAAGGGCAGATCACGCACTTCGTGGCCGGCGTCGGCACCGGCGGCACCATCAGCGGCGTCGGCCGTTACCTCAAGGAGGTGTCGGGCGGCTCCGTCCAGGTGATCGGTGCCGATCCCGAGGGCTCGGTCTACTCCGGCGGCACCGGGCGGCCTTACCTCGTCGAGGGCGTGGGCGAGGACTTCTGGCCGTCCGCCTACGATCCCAGCGTGGTCGACCAGATCATCGCGTCCAGCGACGCGGAGTCGTTCGAGCTCACCCGCCGCCTCGCCCGCGAGGAGGGCCTCCTGGTGGGCGGGTCGAGCGGGCTCGCCGTGTCGGTGGCGCTCAAGGCCGCCCGCGACCTGCCGGCCGACGCCGTCGTCGTGGTGCTGCTGCCCGACGGCGGCCGCGGCTACCTCGGCAAGATCTTCAACGAGAAGTGGATGCGCTCCCTACGGCTTCGCCCACGGAGAGCGAGGGCTCCACGGTGCGCGACTTCCTGACGGGCAAGAGTCACGGCCTGCCGGCGCTCGTGCACGTGCATCCGAGCGACACCCGTGCACGACGCCATCGAGATCATTGACCACCTTCGGCGTCTCGCAGGTG
>BADC01000962.1 GCA_000333435.1 Corynebacterium-like bacterium B27
GGCCGAGACGAGATCGGGTTCGACTTCGCGGTGGCCGAGGAATGCCACACCTTCGACGAGTGGGGCGCCTACCCCGAGGTGTACGGCGACCAGGTCGTCGACATCGAGTACACCGATGATTTGCGGGGCGATTTCGCATCGGTCTGCGCCGACCCCGACACCCCGCACGCCACGGTGCTCCGTGACCGGGAACTGACCCCGGCGGGTGAACCCGACCACGTCGCCGAGCACTGCTGACCCCCGCTCTTCACGTCGCGTTCACCTGACCTTCGGCGGTGGTGCCGCCGAGCGGCCTCCTGGACAGCGGAGGATGTGCAGAAGCCTCGGGCGATGGGGCCATCTGTGCGCGGGCCGAGGCCTGGGCTGCGGAGCCGAATGGGGACAGGACGGGACGGGACGTTCGGGTGGTCAGGATCGATCGACGGCCGGTGGTGACGCTCGGCGAGACCATGGTGCTGTTCGACTGGAACGGCACGGTCGTGCTCGACGCCGATCGGGCGAGGGCCGCGCTCAACGTCGTGCTGGCCAGGCGCGGCCTGCCGACGCTCGGCGAGGCGGAGTTCTCGCTGCGGTTCCGGCTGCCGCTCGCCCAGCTCTTCGGGCGGCTCGGCCTTCCCGAGGCCGATCACGCGGCCGCCGAGGAGGAGTGGAACACCGAGCTCGCCGCCACGCAGACGCGGTTGCGTGAGGGCGCGGCAGAGTGTCTCACCACCCTCGCCCGGGCGGGGGCGTGGCTCGGCGTGGTCTCGGCCGCATCCGCCGCCGCCGTGCGCTTCGACCAGCGGGCGCTGGCCGTGCCGGCGGTCTGGAACTGCGTCGACGCCTCTGTGGGTGACAAGCTCGAGCTGCTGCTGCGGCACCGCCCGCAGCGCCCGATCGCGTTCTACGTGGGCGACAGCGCCGACGACCTGCGCTGCGCGTCGGCGGCCGGGTACACGGCCGTGGGCGTGGCGGATGCGGACAGCAGCCCGGGCGCGCTCCGTGCGGCGGGCGCAGCACACGTCATCGAGCGGCTCGACGAGCTGCTCGCGATCGTGGCCTGAGCCGGGCTCCTTCTCTTGCCCTAGCTGACCGTGCCGTAGCCTGCGCTCGACATGAGGGCGAAGGTGAGCGAGAACACCCACACATGATGGCGATGGCGATGATGATCGACACCGCCGTGATGGCGATCGTGACCCACATCGGCGCGATTC
>BADC01000961.1 GCA_000333435.1 Corynebacterium-like bacterium B27
GTTGAGCGATCTCTATCGGCATCTGGTGACGAATGAGGATGAGTGCGATGACTGACTACGACGAATTGGCCGCACGTGCGGAACGCGGAGACTTCACCGCTATCGCAGGGACGGCAGTGACCGGCGACGCGGCGGCAGAAGCCGGTCGTCGTCTGCTGATGGAATCGACGGGCACAGCCTCGATCGAAGAAGCGACACGTGTCGCCCTTGGCAGGCCTCGTCTGTCGTCCGAGGCCGGCCCCACCTCGATCTGGAAGGTGCGCGCCCCGGAGGCGCTCGATGCGCGAGTGTCGCGCATGGCCGACCATCGCGGCGTCACGAAGTCGCTGGTGATCCGCGAGGCGGTGGAGGAGTACCTGCGCGCTCACGGCTGACGCCGAGGCGACCGGACGACGGGGCTGCGGGCGACGGGGGCGCAACCGCCCTAGGCTCGGCTCATGCGCAGTTTCTACCCCGAGATCGAACCCTACGAGACCGGGATGCTCGAGGTCGGTGACGGCCAGAGCCTCTACTGGGAGGAATCGGGCAACCGCGAGGGTAAGCCGGTCGTGTTCCTGCACGGCGGCCCGGGCGGTGGCACGTCGCCGCAGCATCGCCGGCTGTTCGACCCCGCGAAGTATCGCATCGTGCTGTTCGACCAGCGCGGCTGCGGCAAGAGCGTGCCGCACGCGAGCGCACCCGACGCCGACCTCAGCAGCAACACCACCTGGAACCTCGTGGCCGACATCGAGCGGCTCCGTGAGGCACGGGGCATCGAGCGCTGGCAGGTGTTCGGCGGCTCGTGGGGCAGCACCCTCGCCCTCGCCTACGCCGAGACCCACCCCGAGCGGGTGACCGAACTGGTGCTGCGCGGCATCTTCATGCTGCGGCGCAGCGAACTGGACTGGTTCTACGAGGGCGGAGCCGCCGCCATCCTGCCCGACCGCTGGGAGGCCTTCCTGGCCCCCGTGCCCGAGGACGAGCGGCGCCACCTCATCGCCGCCTACCACCGGCTGCTCAACGACCCCGACCCGGCTGTGCACGGCCCGGCCGGTGTGGCGTGGTCGACCTGGGAGGCCTCGGCCATCACGCTGCTGCCGCGGGAGGACGTGATCGCCACCTTCGCCGAGCCGAGCTACGCCCTCGCCTTCGCCCGCATCGAGAACCACTTCTTCGTCAACCAGGGCTGGCTCGAGCCCGAGCAGCTCCTCCGCGACGCGTCGCGGCTCCGCGACATCCCCGGCGTGATCGTGCACGGACGGTACGACCTCTGCACCCCCGCCTACAACGCCTGGGACCTCCACCAGGCCTGGCCGGAGGCCGAACTCCACCTCATCCCGGACGCCGGACACGCCTTCGACGAGCCCGGCATCCTCGACGCGCTCATCACGGCCACCGACGGCTTCGCCGACCGCTGAGGCGGAGTGGTGCGCGCACTGCCGATCGCTGCGACCGCGCTGCTCGTGCCGATCGTGTTGCTCGGAGCGAGCGGATGCACGGGGCCCGCGCCCGCCGGAGCGCCGACCTCCGCGCCCGCGGCCGCGCCCACTGCGTCGGCGGTGACCGGCCTGCCGGCCGATGCGGTGGTCGACTACCAGTTGGGCGGCGGCTACGAACCCGACCCGCGGGTGACCGTCGTGGCGCGTGACAGCACCGACAAGCCGGCGCCCGGCCTCTACTCCATCTGCT
>BADC01000960.1 GCA_000333435.1 Corynebacterium-like bacterium B27
AGGGAGGATTTAGAACGGCACCCCGAACGTCATCGCCATCGCGAAATCGTGGCTCTCTCCCGGTGCCAGCGTTACCACGCCGGACTTGTCCGCGAACTCGCCGACGAAGCCTTCGTCATCGGCATGGCTCGCCCACGGCTCGATGCACAGATACCCCGCGCCCGGTTTCATCCAGATACCGAGATAGTTGAGCCCGGCGAAATCCACCCGCACGCCGGGATGCTCGGGCACGCCGTACCACAGGCCACGACTGTTCGGCCGATCGAGCACCAGTGCGTCATGCGCGAACAGCGAATCGTGGAGTTGCAGTTCGTCGCCACCGATCGGCGTGGGCTTGGGCGCGCCGATCAGTCCGTCGGGCGCGACGCCCCGGATCGGTTCGGGTTCCTCGGCGTCGAAGCGGAG
>BADC01000959.1 GCA_000333435.1 Corynebacterium-like bacterium B27
AAAGCCCTTCGCCTCGGTGTTGCCGAGCTTGGTCTTCGTCTGGCCCTCGAACTGCGGTTCGGCGAGCTTGATCGAGATGACGGCCGTGAGCCCCTCGCGCACGTCGTCGCCGGAGAGGTTGTCGTCCTTCTCCTTGATGATGCCCTTCTCCCGCGCGTAGCGGTTCACGAGCGTCGTGAGCGCGGCACGGAAGCCCTCTTCGTGGGTTCCGCCCTCATGCGTGTTGATGGTGTTGGCGTAGGTGTGGACGCTCTCGGTGTACCCGGTGGTCCACTGCATCGCCACCTCGAGCGCGATCTTGCGCTCGGTGTCCTCCTGCTCGAAGGAGATGATCTCCTCGTTCACGAGCTCGGCCTTCTTCGAGCGGTTGAGGTACTCCACGTAGTCCTTCAGACCGTTCTCGTAGAGGTAGGTGACCTCCACGTCCTCGGCCGTGCCGTCTTCGCCCCCGCGCTCGTCGGTGAGCTTGATGGCGAGACCCTTGTTGAGGAAGGCCATCTGCTGAAACCGCGCGCGCAGCGTCTCGTAGTCGAACACCACGGTCTCGAAGATCTCCGGGTTCGGCCAGAAGGTGGTCTTCGTGCCGGTCTCGGTGGTCGCTTCGCCCTTCTCCAGCGGTGCCAGCGGCACGCCGATCTTGAAGCTCTGCCGGTAGACGTTGCCCTGCCGGCGCACCTCGACATCGAGCTCGCTCGAGAGCGCGTTCACCACCGACGAGCCGACGCCGTGCAGGCCGCCGGAGACCGCGTAGCCGCCACCGCCGAACTTTCCGCCGGCGTGCAGCACGGTCAGCACGACCTCGACGGTCGACTTCTTCTCGGTGGGGTGCATGTCGACCGGGATGCCGCGACCGTTGTCCGTGACGGTGATCCCGCCGTCACGGCGCATGACGACCTCGATGTGCGTCGCGTACCCGGCTAGCGCTTCGTCGACGGAGTTGTCGACGATCTCGTACACAAGGTGGTGCAGACCTCGAGGGCCCGTCGACCCGATGTACATACCGGGGCGCTTGCGCACTGCTTCGAGGCCTTCAAGAACCTGGATCTGGTCCGCGCCGTACTCGTTGTCAGGGTGGACCTTGTCCGATTCAGACATATGGAAATGGGCTCCTCAGTGCCCTGCCCAACGGCCGGGCAGGCGACCCTTAATTCTATCAAACCAAGGGTCGGAAACCGCCGTCATATGCCGCTCTGAGCGATCATTTCTGGCCGGATGACCACATTTGCCCTGTCAGCCGTAGGTATCGCGAGGACCGCGCCCTGGAATCGATCTGGAGCCGCGTTTCCAGGATGGGGCGTGGGGCGCTTCGAAGCGGATCGACTCGATCCCCGCATCCGGGTATCGCTGAGCGATCGTCGTCATGATCAGCACACGCATGTGCCGAAGCTGCGTGGCCCAGGCGGTGGAGTCGCACTGAACCGTGAGAACCGCGTCGGTGATGCCGATCGGCCGGCTGTGCTCCGCTGTCTCCGGCCCCGCGATCTCCGTCCACGCCAGCAACAGATCCGACTTCGCCAGCGACGAGGTCCACCCGAGCTCGGAGGAGAGCGACGACATCACGTCGCCGAGTCCGTGCGGGTCGCGACCGACGCCGTAGGGAACGCTGTCACCGTCGCCGTCGCGGCTGCGCACGCGCGTCTTCTTCGCCCGCCACGCCGCCGCGCGCGAGGTCGGATCCCCGAACGCCGCCTTGAGGCGCAGGTACACGTTCTGTGATTCAGTCATCGGATGCGTCAACGATAGTCCCGGCAGAGATGCGCACGGTGTGCGCGGTCAGCTGCTCCGGCACGTCTTCGTACACCGCCGCGGTGATGAGCACCTGCTCGTAGCCCTTGACCGCATCCGCCAGCCGGCCGCGGCGACGCTGGTCGAGTTCGGCGAAGACGTCGTCGAGGATGACGATNGGGTCGCCCGCGATTCAATCGGCGCGCAGCAGCTCGGCGCAAGCGAGCTTCAGGGCGAGGGCGAACGACCACAACTCGCCGTGGCTGGCGTACCCCTTTCCCGGCAGGCCGTTCAGGCGGAACAGCAGGTCGTCGCGGTGCGGCCCGCAGAGCGTGATGCCTCGCTCGCGCTCGGCGCGCGCCACCTTCTCGAGCGCGGCACGGAACGCGTCCGCGAGCCCCTCCCGCGTGAGGTCGGTCGCGGCCGGCGCCGAGACCTCGGCGTCCTCCGCCTCGGGGTGATCGGCGAGGATGCTCAGCACCACCTCGAGGGTCGGCTCCTGATCCGAACCCGCCACCGCCTGGTACGCCTCGCGCACGAACGGACCGAGCGCCGCCACGATGGCGATGCGCTCCGCCATGATCTCGGACCCGAGCTCCACCAGCCGCTCGTTCCACAGCTCGAGGGTCGAGAGCTTCGCATCCTTCAATCCGGATGCGCGGGCCGACTTCAGCAGGGCGTTGCGTTGCTTGAGCACCCGGTCGTAGTCGGCGAAGACCCCGAGCAGCCGCGGCGCCTTCGCGCCGAGCAGCGCATCGACGAAACGGCGCCGAGTCGACGGCTCGCCCCGCACGAGCGCGAGGTCTTCGGGCGCGAACAGCACGGTGGAGATGTACCGCGGGAGTTCCCGCGGCTTGATGGCGGCGCGGTTGACCTGCGCGCGGTTGGCGGCGGCGCGGTTCAGCTGCAGCTCGACCAGGAGTTCTCGCCCGTCATGCTCCAGCCTGGCCCGCACGATCGCCGAGTCCTGGCCCGCCCGGATCAGCGCCTGGTCGGTGGAGACCCGGTGCGATCCGAGCGTGCTGAGGTAGCCGACGGCCTCGACGAGATTGGTCTTGCCCTGCCCGTTGCTGCCGACGAAGAGGTTCGCGCCCGGTGCGAGCGCGACCTCTGCCGTCTGGTAATTACGGAAGTCGGTGAGCGAGAGGTGCCGGAGAAACACGCCTGCCTAGACCCACGAACCCGACGAGCCCCGCAGGGTCAGTCGAGCTCTTTCACGGCGTGCCCGCCGAACTGGTTGCGGAGGGCCGCGACCGCCTTCATCGAAGGCGAGTCCTCCTGGCGCGAGACGAAGCGCGCGAAGATCGAGGCGCTGATGGCCGGCATCGGCACGGCGTTCTCGATCGCCTCCTCCAGTGTCCAGCGACCCTCGCCCGAGTCGTCGACGTAGCCGGCGATGTCGTGGAACTCAGGGTCGGCCTCGAGGGCGCGCACCAGGAGCTCGAGCAGCCAGGAACGCACGACGGTGCCGCGCTGCCACGCCTTGAAGGTGCCCGTGACGTCTTTGATGATGTCTTTCTTGGTGTCGAGCAGCTCGTAGCCCTCGGCGTAGGCCTGCATGATGCCGTACTCGATGCCGTTGTGCACCATCTTGGCGTAGTGGCCGGCGCCGACCTCCCCCACGTGCACGAAGCCCTCGTCACGCGGGCCCTCGGGGCGGAGCGCGTCGAAGATCGGCATGGCGCGCTCGACGTTCTCGGCCGTGCCGCCCACCATCAGGCCGTAGCCGTTCTCGAGGCCCCAGACGCCACCGGAGACACCCGCATCCATGAACTGGATGCCCTTGGGGGCCAGGAACTCGGAGTGCTTGAAGTCTTCGGTCCACTTCGAGTTGCCGCCGTCGATGATGAGGTCGCCCTCATCGAGCACATCGGCCAAGTCGTGGATGACGCCGTCGGTGATCGCGCCGGCCGGCACCATCACCCAGACGATGCGCGGGGCGGGCAGCGCCGCGGCGAGGGCAGCGAGGTCGGCGACATCGCTGACGGCAGGGTTCGTGTCGTACCCCACCACCTCGATACCCGCGTTCTTCAGGCGGGCACGCATGTTGTTGCCCATCTTGCCGAGACCGATGAGACCGATGTTCATTCCAGCTCCTTGTCGACTAGCGCAGCAGCAGGTTGGGCTGCAGCAGGTACTTGTAGTCGTCGGATCCCGGCTGATCCTTCGACGACTGGCTCGTGATGAGAACCGGGCCGGGCTTGTTGGGGTTGTCGGTCTTCGTGAACGAGATCCGCACGAACTCCGAGTGCACGGCACCGAGGCCATCGAGCAGGAATTGCGGCTTCAACGACACCACGGTGTCCTGGCCGGTGAGCAGCGCGTCGATCGACTCCGATGCCTGCGCCTGCTCGGAGCCGATGGCCTCGAGGGTCACGCCGTCGATCGTGAACGTGAAGCGCAGCGCCGCTTCTCGCTCCAGCACCAGACTCACGCGCTTGGTCGCCTCGATGAGGTCGGCGGTGTTGATCACCGCGTAGTTGTCGACGCTCTCCGGGAACAGCCGCTTCACCGGCGGGAAGTTCCCCTTGATGAGCAGGGTCGTCACCGTCTTCTTGTCGGCCTTGAACGCGATGAGCTCACGGTCGTCGCTGTTCGTGATGGCGACGGAGATCGTGCCGGCGTTACCGAAGGTCTTGCCGACCTCCTGCAGGGTGCGGGCGGGTACGAGCGCCGAGGCCGACTCGGTGCCGGAGTCGTTGGAGTCCCAATCGATGTTGCGCACGGCGACGCGGTACCGGTCGGTGGCCACGAGGGAGATGCTGTTCTCGGTCACCTCCAGCTGAACCCCGGTGATCACAGGCGTCACGTCGTCGCGAGACGCCGCGACGGCCACCTGCGACACCGCAGCGGCGAACTGGTCGGCCGGGAGCAGGCCCGACTCGGCACCGACCTGCGGCAGCGTCGGGTACTCCTCCACCGGCATGCTGAGCAGCGTGAACCGCGCCGAGCCGCAACTGACGACGATGCGGGAGTCTTCGGTGGAGAAGGTGACCGGTGCGTTGGGCAGCCGGTTCGCGATGTCCGAGAGCAGCCGGCCGGAGACGAGCACCACACCGGGCTCTTCGACATCGGCGGCGATCTGGGTCTGCGCCGAGACCTCGTAGTCGAACGACGAGAGGGTGAGCCCCTCATCCGTCGCTTCGATCAGCACTCCGGAGAGGATCGGCAGGGTGGTGCGCTGCGGCAGCAGCTTCACCGCGAACGACACGGCTTCGCTGAAGACGTCTCGGTTTACTGGAACTCACGA
>BADC01000958.1 GCA_000333435.1 Corynebacterium-like bacterium B27
ACACCAGCAGCACGTCGCTGTCTCCTCCACGAGGAGGGCGGAGACGAGCTCGTCCTCGTCGCGCAGGTTGATCGCGATGATGCCGCCCGACCGGTTCGTGTCGTACTCGGTGAGCGCGGTCTTCTTCAGCAGACCGTTCTTCGTGGCCAGCACGAGGTACTTCGCCACCTGGTAGTCGCGGATGTCGAGGATCTGCGTGATCTGCTCGTCGGGTGCGAGCGCCAGCAGGTTCGCGACGTGCTGACCCTTCGCGTCGCGCCCCGCCTCCTGCAGTTCGTACGCCTTGGCACGGTAGACGCGCCCGGTGTTGGTGAAGAACAGCAGCCAGTGGTGCGTGGTGGTGACGAAGAAGTGCTCCACGACGTCATCCGCTCGCAGCTGCGCACCCTTCACACCTTTGCCGCCGCGATGCTGGGAGCGGTAGTTGTCGCTGCGGGTGCGCTTGACGTAGCCACCGCGCGTCACGGTGACCACCATCTCCTCCTCGGGGATGAGGTCTTCGACGTTCATGTCGCCGTCGAAACCGAACATGATCTCGGTGCGCCGGTCGTCGCCGAACTTGTCGACGATCTCGGTGAGCTCCTCGGTGATGATCTCGCGCTGACGTGCCGGCGAGCCGAGGATGACGTTGTACTCGTCGATCTTCAGCTGCAGCTCATCGGCCTCGTCCTGGATCTTCTGGCGCTCGAGGGCGGCCAGACGGCGCAGCTGCAGCTCGAGGATCGCGCGGGCCTGCAGCTCGTCGATCGTGAGCAGGTCCATCAGGCCGTCGCGCGCCTCCTCGACCGTGGGCGAGCGGCGGATGAGGGCGATCACCTCGTCGAGCGCCTCCAGCGCCTTGAGGTAGCCGCGCAGGATGTGCATGCGCGCCTCGGCCTCGCGCAACCGGAACTGAGTGCGCCGCACGATGACGTCGATCTGGTGCGCGACCCACTCGGTGATGAAGCCGTCGAGCGGGAGGGTGCGCGGGATGCCGTCGACGATCGCCAGCATGTTCGCGCCGAAGTTCTCCTGCAGCGAGGTGTGCTTGTAGAGGTTGTTCAGCACCACCTTCGCCACGGCGTCGCGCTTCAGCACGATCACGAGGCGTTGACCGGTGCGGCCCGAGGTCTCGTCGCGGATGTCGGCGATGCCGGCGAGCTTGCCGTCTTTCACCAGGTCGGCGATCTTGATGGCCAGGTTGTCGGGGTTCACCTGGTAGGGCAGCTCGGTGACCACGAGGCAGGTGCGGCCCTGCAGCTCCTCGACGTTGACGACGGCGCGCATCGTGATCGAGCCACGGCCGGTGCGGTAGGCGTCGTGGATGCCCTTCACGCCGAGGATCTGGGCGCCGGTCGGGAAGTCGGGCCCCTTGATGCGCTGCATGAGCGCCTCGAGCAGCTCCTCGCGCTCGGCCTCGGGGTGCTCGAGGTACCAGATGGCGCCCGCGGCCACCTCACGGAGGTTGTGCGGCGGGATGTTCGTGGCCATGCCGACCGCGATGCCCACCGACCCGTTCACGAGCAGGTTCGGGAACCGCGAGGGCAGCACCACGGGCTCGAGGGTGCGGCCGTCGTAGTTGTCCTGGAAGTCGACGGTCTCCTCCTGGATGTCGCGCACCATCTCGAGGGCGAGCGGAGCCATCTTCGTCTCGGTGTACCGCGGCGCGGCGGCGCCGTCGTTGCCCGGCGAGCCGAAGTTGCCCTGCCCGAGCGCGAGCGGGTACCGCAGCGACCACGGCTGGATGAGTCGCACCAGCGTGTCGTAGATCGACGAGTCGCCGTGCGGGTGGAACTGACCCATCACCTCGCCGACCACGCGGGCCGACTTCGAGAACGCCCGGTCGGGCCGGTAGCCGCCGTCGTACATCGCGTAGATCACGCGGCGGTGCACCGGCTTCAGGCCGTCGCGCACATCCGGCAGCGCCCGGCCCACGATCACGCTCATGGCGTAGTCGAGGTAGGAGCGCTGCATCTCCAGCTGGAGATCGACCTGTTCGATGCGGTCGCCTGCGGCAGGGGTCAGTTCATCAGTCATGTGTCAGTGTCAGTCTCTGTCGAGGGCCGAAGGCTCAGATGTCGAGGAAGCGGACGTCTTTGGCGTTCTTCTGGATGAAGTTGCGCCGGGACTCCACGTCCTCGCCCATCAGGGTGCTGAAGATCTCGTCGGCCGCTGCGGCGTCGTCGAGCGTGATCTGGCGGAGGGTGCGGGTGTCGGGGTCCATCGTGGTGTCCCACAGCTCCCGGTAGTCCATCTCACCGAGGCCCTTGTAGCGCTGGATGCCGTTCTCCTTCGGGATGCGCTTGCCGGCGGCCTGGCCGTCGGCGAGCAGCGCGTCGCGCTCCGCATCCGAGTAGACGTACTCGTGCGGGGAGTTCGACCACTTCAGGCGGTAGAGCGGGGGCATCGCGAGGTAGACGTAGTCGGCCCGCTGCTCCACCCGGTCGCCCCAGGGCACGGTGATCTGCCGCTCGCGCGGCGAGCGACCGCCGCCGATCGACGCGGTCAGCACTCCTTCATGCCCCACCATGCTCTGCACCCGGGACAGGCCGTGATGGATGCGCTCCTCCGAGCCGCTGCCCCAGAGACCGGTCTCGTGCCGTGCACTGTGATCGACCGTCTCGGCGACGATGCGCACCCGGGCGATCGGCGAGGAGAGCGTGCTCTCGATGGTGCTGCCGCCCTGCAGCTGCCAACGCACCCGATCGACCACATCGCTCGCCGAGAACCACCGTGGATGCAGCCAGCCCCGATCGCGCCGCTCACCGCGCTCACTGGTGAGCTCGACCCGCAACGCGGTGCAGACCAGACGAGCGGCGGCCAGATCGCCGACGAAACGCTCCGCCGCCGCCCGCACGCCGAAGGCCACCTGGTCGATGCGGTCGAGCGGTGGTTCGAAATCGCTGATGCTCTCCCTCACCTCGGGCGGCACCCGGGGCACCACACGGCTGCCGTCGAGCCCGGCCGCCCGGGCGTGGGCCAGGGCGCCGAGCTCGCCGAACCGGGAACGCACATCGGCTGCCGGGAGCTCGGCGAAATCGCCGAGCGTACGGATGCCGAGC
>BADC01000957.1 GCA_000333435.1 Corynebacterium-like bacterium B27
GTTGAGGACACATGCAGGATGCCGCCGTGGGTGAACACGGCGGTGAGCATCCGCCACGGCTCGAAGGGCGCGCCCGGGATGGGCAGCACGTACGCCGGAGCGAATTGGAGCGCCCGGGTCACCCCGAGGCCGGGGATCGACTGCAGGCCGAAGACGAGGAGACAGATCGCGATCAGCGCGTACGTGACCACCGGAGCGCCGGAGCCGGTGAGATTCTGCAGGAACGCGGGGCGGCCGCGGCGCACCCGCGGAGCCTCTCGCCGATCCTGCGCAGCGCACTCCACGCAGTGCACGCCGACCGCGGCCTGAACCTGGCACTCCGGGCAGATCGTGCGCCCACACCGTTGGCAGAGCACGAAACTCTGCCGGCCGGGATGCCGGTAGCAGTAGTTGTCCGGCGAATCAGGGATCGAGGTCATCGCGCGTGCCTGAGGACTGCGCGGGTCAGACCGCCTCGACGGTGACGCTCTCGAGCACGACCTCGTCGAGCGGACGGTCGTACGCATCCGTCGCGACGCCGGCCAGCTTGTCGACGACCCGCTTGGACGCGTCGTCGGCCACCTCGCCGAAGATGGTGTGCTTGCCCTGCAGCCACGTGGTGGGGCCGACGGTGATGAAGAACTGCGACCCGTTGGTGCCCTTGCCGCCCTGGATGCCGGCGTTGGCCATCGCGAGCACGTAGGGCTCGTTGAAGTTCAGCTCGCCGTTGATCTCGTCGTCGAACTTGTAGCCGGGGCCACCGGTGCCGTTGCCGAGCGGGTCACCGCCCTGGATCATGAAGCCCGGGATGATGCGGTGGAAGACGATGCCGTTGTAGAGCGGTGCGTTCGTGGGCTGGCCGGTCTTGGGGTCGGTCCACTCGATCTCGCCCGTGGCGAGGCCGACGAAGTTCTTGACGGTCTTGGGCGCCTGGTGGCCGTAGAGGTTGACCACGATCGGACCGTGATTGGTGGTGAGGGTAGCGACGTGCGTGTGTGCGGGCATGATGTCGATTCTATGCCCACCGCTTCGGGCTTCCAGTGAAGCTCCAGGGTATGCCAAGTGGATGATCAGTGCCTCGAACTACTGCGGGGCAGGGATGCGTGGCAAGATGACAATGTCCGTGCTTACGCCGATGGAGGTTTCTGATGAGTCTTTCCCGCAAGCGCCGCAAAGCGCTCAAGCGCCTGAAGGGCACGGCCGAGGACCTGTGGGTCGACCAGCAGGCCGTTCTCGACCGGGCCAACGCCATCCTCCGCGAGGCCGGCAAGCAGGCGAGCTTCCTCGCCGACGAGGAGGTGCGCCCGCGGGTGAGCGCGGCGGTCGGCACCGTGGCTCCCGCCATCAGCAAGAACGTGGCCGCGGTGAAGGTCGCCGGCCAGACCGCGAAAGACCGCTTCGCCTCCGACGTCATCCCGGCGCTGGCCGGGACGGTCGGCTCGGCGGCCGCGGTGCTGCAGCTGGCGCGCAACCCCGAATTCGTGCAGAAGGCCGGTAAGAAGGCGGCTAAGGCGGCGAAGACCATCCAGAAGTCGGCGCCGAAGCAGTCGGGCGGCTCGAAGGCCGGCCTCGTCGTGCTCGTCACGGTCGGCGTCGTCGCCGCAGCGGGCGTCGGCTACGCCCTCTGGCAGACCTTCCGGGCCGACGACGAGCTGTGGATCGCCGACGAAGACCCGGCGCCCGAGACCAACCCGGAGTCCTGACCTCCGCATCGAATCGCAGAAGCCCCGAGCCATCCGCTCGGGGCTTCTGTCATTCCTCGACCGGTTGCCGCAGTATCGTGCGCAGCTTCGCCGGATCGGTGCGCCGCGGGTCGCTGAGGTAGATCTCGTGGTGCTTGCCGCGCATCCGCAGTCCGAGACCTGGGATGACCTCCTCATGCATCCGCTCGAGCACCGGACCTTCGTCGTCGAACGACCCGACGTGCAACGTCTGCACGCAGCGCCCCTCGGCGAGCGTCTCGAAGCGCACATCCGCCAGCCGCGCCGGCGCCTTCTTCGCGCGGACCCGCTCGACGGCCGCCCCGACATCGTCGGCATCGAGCCACTCGGGCACGAACAGCATCATCGTCCACTGCCAGCGCGACTTGTCGCGACCCGTGGTGAACGCAGCGAGGTCATCGGCCCACCACAGCCCTTCGAGCGGCGGCACCACGTAGTCGCGCCCGAGCTCGGCCTTGCTCGCGAACTTCAGCGCGTACGCCACCGGGTACAGCGCCTCCAGCGCTCCCGTGTACAGAGCAGACGTGTTGGGATCCCCGTGCCCATCCACCATCAGATACGACAGCGCCGGCACATCGAGAACCCGGAACTCCCCGACCCGCCCGGAGTACCGATCGACCTTCTTGAGGTCGACTTTCCCCAACGCAGCCCGTCCCATCCCTACAGAATAAAACCAGCCACTAACGACGAAAAGGATGCGTGTACGCATCCTTTTCCATAGGCCCAGTGGAGCCTGGGAGAATCGAACTCCCGACATCCTGCTTGCAAAGCAGGCGCTCTACCAACTGAGCTAAGGCCCCCCGAAAGCACCGGAGTGCCAGGGAGATTTCTTGTGGATCTCTCGTGGGGCTACGAGGACTTGAACCTCGGACCTCTTCGTTATCAGCGAAGCGCTCTAACCGCCTGAGCTATAGCCCCGTTTTTTTGACCAGAGTAGAGATTACCCTACGAAGCCCTGGTCGGACGAATCCACCCTACTTGTTGGTGAACCCGAGCATGATGCCGCCCGTGATGCGCACGGCGAGGTTGTACAGCGCCGCGCCGATCGCACCGAGGGCGGTGATGACGATGACGTTGAGAATGGCGACCACGATCGAGAAGCCCATCACCTGCGGCAGCGACGCGAAGTCGAAGAGATCGAAGTTCGACGCCCCGGCGATGTCTTTCAGCAGTGTGTTGATGGAGTCGAACACGCCGGTCTGGTTGAGCACCGACCAGACCAGGAACGACGCCACGATGATGATGATGCCGAGGATGATCGCGAGGAGGAAGGAGATCTTCAGCACCGACCAGAAGTCGATGTAGACCAGCTTCAGCCGAACCTGCTTCGTCGTGGCGACTCTTGCCGTTTTCTTCGCGAATTTGTCGCCAAGATTACTCATCCGTCGTTACATCCTCTCCAGGCGCCTCCGCGTCACCGGTACTCTCGTCGAGCTCGGCTTCCAGGTTGCGTTCCGTGTTCTTGGCCACTGCGATGATGCGGTCGTCGTCCGCGAAGCGGGCGAAGACAACGCCCATCGTGTCGCGTCCCTTGGCCGGGACTTCGGCCACGGCAGAGCGTACCACCTTGCCGCTGGCAAGAACCACAAGGACCTCGTCGTCCTCGCCCACGATGAGCGAGCCGATCAGGTCGCCGCGCGACTCGGCGAGCTTGGCGACCTTGATGCCGAGACCACCACGCCCCTGAACCCGGTACTCGTCGACCGAGGTGCGCTGGCCGTAGCCGCCCTCG
>BADC01000956.1 GCA_000333435.1 Corynebacterium-like bacterium B27
CCCTCCGCCCGAGCAGGCCGCCTACATCGGCGTGCCCGTCGAGGGCCCGTACAAGGTCGACCACTACCGCTACTGACCTCCTCGCGACCCGTCGATTTTGGCCCTAAAACCGCGAGGAAAGGGCCAAAATCGACGGGTCGCGATCAGCGGTCGGGGAAGCCGTTCGGGAGACCTCGGAGGATGGGGTCGACGCGGGCGAGCCGCTCGCGCTCGAGCATGAGTCCGCGGTACTCCCGGTCGCGGCGGATCACCGACACCCCGAGCAGGAACGCGTGCGGATGCACGTTGGGCAGCGGCGACACGAACGGCGCCGCCTCCCGTGCCAGCTCCTGCGCGAGACGCTCGCGGGTCTGCGGGGTCATGCGGTCGGCCTGGGTGAGGAACTGCACGATGCGGCGGGAGAGCCGGTCGGGCAGCTTCGCGACGTCGGCGGTCTGCGCCCACACCAGGAGCTCGGGGGGCATGGTGGCCGAGAACGGGAGCGGCCGGGGCACCCGCTCGTGCTGGCTGTAGGTGCCGGCGAGCAGGTCGCCGAGCCGCTTCGACCGGCCGTTCAACAGCGACACCACGAACGCGAGGATGCCCAGGGTCAGGTAGATCTCGAGGAAGCCGAGCAGGCCCCGGATGACGGAGTGCCGCAACGAGATCGCACCGCCGTCGTCGCGCACGATGCGGGCGCCGATGGCGAGCTTGCCGAGCGAACGGCCGCGGGAGGCGACCTCGACCACGACCGGCGCCACGACGAGGAACGCCACGACGAGGCTGAGCGAGAGCGCCTGGCCGAGCGCAGGGTCGATGCCGGAGTCGGCGAGCAGACTGGTGACGCCGAGGATGGCGAGCAGGAGCGAGCCGAGGTAGACCGCCAGGTCGATGGCGCCGCTGGCGCTCCGCAGCAAGAAGCTCGCCGGCCGCACGTCGAGGGCCACCGCCTCGCCGGTGAGCAGCTCGTCATCGCCCGGAGCCGAGACGACGGATGCGCCGGCGCTCGATCGAACGCCGGTTTCCACCCCGAACGGCTGCGTCATGAATATCATTTAAGCAGATGGACCTCGACGCCTACTCCGCCGCGCATCGAGACGAATGGGATCGTCTCGATGAACTCGGCCGACGGCGCGAGTTCTCGGGGCGCGAGGCCGATGAGCTGATCGAGCGCTACCAGTCCGGGTCGACCCAGCTCTCGGCCATCAAGACGGTGGCGGGTTCCACCGCTCAGGGCGACCGGCTCTCGGTCGCGCTCTCCCGGGCGCGGTTGCGGTTCACGGGCGCGGGCACGAACATCCTGCGCCAGCTGCCCACCTTCTTCGCCATCCAGCTCCCGGCGGCGCTCTACCGCATCCGCTGGCTCACCCTGGCCGTGGCGGTGGCGACGGTCGTCATCGCGAGCCTCTACGCGATCTGGATCTCGCAGAACCCGGCCGTGCTCGCCGCCCTCGGTTCGAACGAGGACTTGAAGAAGCTCGCGGAGGAGGACTTCGTCGACTACTACTCCGAGAATCCCGCGGCGTCGTTCACCGGCCAGGTCTGGACGAACAACGCCTGGATCGCGGCGCAGTGCATCGCGTTCGGCATCCTCGGCATCTTCGTGCCCTCGGTGATCTTCCAGAACGCGCAGAACCTCGGCGTGAACGCGGCGGTGATGTTCGAGTACCAGCACGGCGACATCTTCTTCCTCTACATCCTGCCGCACGGGATGCTCGAGCTCACCGCGATCTTCGTGGCGGCCGCCGCGGGCCTCCGCATCTTCTGGGCCTGGGTCGCCCCGGGCGCGAAGACCCGCGGGCAGTCGCTCGCCGAGAACGGGCGCTCCCTGTTCACGGTGGCGATCGGCCTCGTCTTCGTGCTGCTCGTCTCGGGCATCATCGAAGGCTTCGTCACCCCCGCGCCGTGGCCGTGGTTCGTGAAGATCGGCATCGGCGCCCTCGCGCTCGCCGCCTTCCTCTTCTACATGCTCTTCCTCGGCCGCCGCGCGGCCCGCGCGGGCGAGACGGGCGACCTGGCCGAGTTCGAGGCGGGCGCCAAGCAACTGGTGGCGGGCTAGGAGAGGTTGCTCCGAGCAACCTCCGCGCCTCGACAGACGCAACAGGCCGTACTCGACGACCGCAGCAGGCTACAGCCTCCCCGCGGCTTTCAGGGCGATGTAGCGGTCGGCGAGGGCGGGGGGCAGGTCGGCCGGGGCCCCCGTCACGACGTCGGCGCCGAAGCGCTTCAGCACCGTCGTGACCCGCGCGACGTC
>BADC01000955.1 GCA_000333435.1 Corynebacterium-like bacterium B27
CGCCTCCGTCGGCGAGGAGCTCGGTCTGGCGGGCCTGTTCGCGATCTTCGCGCTGTACCTCATCTTCATCTCGCGCGGCTTCCGCATCAGCTTCGCGGGGCAGGACGACTTCGGCCGGCTGCTCGGCGTCGGGCTGTCGTTCACCGTCGCCCTGCAGTGCTTCATCGTCATCGGCGGCGTCACCCGGGTCATCCCCCTCACCGGTCTCACCACCCCGTTCATGGCCGCCGGCGGATCGTCGCTCGTGGCGAACTGGATCATCGTGGGCCTGCTGCTCCGACTGTCGGACACAGTGCGCAATCAGCCAAGGCTGGTGATCTAGAACCGTGACCCGAGAACTCAAGCGCGTCAGCATCGTGGTCTTCCTGATGTTCCTGGCCCTGTTCGCATCGAGCACCACCATCCAGTTCTTCCAGGCCGACAACCTCGCGAGCGACGCCCGCAACGCCCGCACCATCTACGCCAGCTACGACACCGAACGCGGTGCGATCCTCGTCGCCGGCCAGCCGGTGGCCGAGTCGGTGCCCACCGACGACGAGTACAAGTACCAGCGCGTCTACCCGCAGGGGCCGCTGTACAGCGCCATCACCGGCTACTACACGCTCGGCCAGGGCTCGAGCCAGATCGAGCAGTCGCTGAACGACTACCTCTCCGGCACCAGCGACTCGCAGTTCCTGGAGTACCTCAACCGTCTGGTCACCGGGCAGAACCCGCAGGGCGCATCCGTCGAGCTCACCATCGATCCGGTGGTGCAGCAGGCCGCCTACGACGCGCTCGGCAGCTACCAAGGGGCCGTCGTGGCCATCGAGCCGTCGACCGGGCGCATCCTGGCGATGGTCTCCAAGCCCGACTTCGACCCCAATACCCTCGCCGTGCACGACACCCAGCAGGTGATCGACACCTACGACCAGCTGCTCGCCGCTCCGGGCGACCCGCTCATCAACAAGACCATCAACGACCTGAACCCGCCCGGCTCCACCTTCAAGATCGTCACCACCTCGGCGGCGCTCCAGAACGCCGGGTTGCCGGTCGACCACACCGAGCCGAACCTCGCCCGTTACCCGCTGCCCGGCAGCGACCAGACCGTGAGCAACGCCGGCGGTGGAACCTGCGGCGGCGGCGACCAGGTCACGATCGCGACCGCGTTCATCCTCTCCTGCAACATCCCGATGGCCGAGCTCGGCGTGGAGATGGGTGAGCAGCCGCTGGCCGACATGGCGAAGGCCTTCGGCTTCGGCAGCGAGCTCAGCGTGCCGATGGATGTCTCGCCGAGCGTTTTCCCGCGTGGCCTCGACGACGCGCAGCTGGCTCTCTCATCCTTCGGCCAGGGCAGCGATGTGGCGACACCGCTGCAGATCGCGATGCTCTCGGCGGCCGTGGCGAACGGCGGCACGGTGATGACGCCGAACCTGGTCGACAGCATCCAGGCGCCGGATCTGAGCGTTCTGGAGAGCTTCGAGGCGAAGGAATTGTCGACCCCGCTGACTTCTACAACAGCTTCGCAACTTTCGGAGCTGATGGTTCAGGCAGTCGATAACGGCGCGGCGACTAATGCAAGAATAGACGGAGTCAGTGTGGCCGGTAAGACCGGAACTGCGGAGAACGGGGAGGGCGATCCCTACACGCTGTGGTTCACCGGTTTTGCTCCCGCAGACAACCCTCGGGTTGCCGTCGCAGTGGTCGTGGAAGATGGCGGTGGGTTGGGTCAATCCGGTTCAGGTAACGAATTGGCCGCGCCGATCGCAAAACGAGTACTAGAGGCGGTGCTGAGTAAATGAGACCCACAGCAGGGGTGACCTTCGGTGGCCGGTACGAGCTGTCCAATCGCATCGCGATCGGTGGCATGGGTGAGGTCTGG
>BADC01000954.1 GCA_000333435.1 Corynebacterium-like bacterium B27
GTGAGCGACGGGTCGGGGCGGCTCGCCTACTCGGGCGACTCCGCTCCCTGCACCTCGCTCGAGGAGCTCGCCGAGGGCGCGGACCTCCTTCTCGTCGAGGCGGGCTACGACGTCGCGCCCGCGGGGGAGGCCGCCGCGCACCACACGCCGGAGGATGCCGGACGCACCGCCGCCGCGGCGGGCGTGTCACGCCTTGCGCTCACCCACGTCGACGGCGTCGTGCCGGTGGACGACGCTGCGAGCCGTGCGGCCGCACACTTCTCCGGTGAGGTGCGGGTGGTGCGCCCGGGCGAAGTGCTGACGGTGTGACCGGATGTTCACTCTCGTGCTCGACGACGACCCTACCGGCACCCAGTCCGCCACCGGGGTGACGGTGCTCCTGCGCTGGGACGCGGCGGACATCGTGGCGGTGCTCCGCGCCGAGGGCGCCGTCTACCTGCAGACGAACTCGCGTGCGGTGCCGGCCGCGCAGGCGAAGGCGCTCGCGCAGGCGATCCGTGACCAACTCGCGACCGTGGAGCGGGAGCTCGGCGGGCCGGTGCTCGTGGTGCTGCGTGGTGACTCGACGCTGCGCGGGCACGTGTTCGCCGAGACGGACGTGTTCGCGCGACCCGACGCCGGCGACGACGGAGCCGACGGAGCCGACGCTGAGCGGCCAGGCGAAACGGATGCGCGGGCCGGCCGTGCCCGGGAGGCAGGTGCCCCGGTGCTGTTCGTGCCCGCCTTCCCGCAGGGCGGTCGCACGACGATCGACTCGGTGCACCGGGTCGTGATCGACGGGATCGACACCCCGGTGGCCGAGACGGAGTTCGCCCGCGACCCGGTGTTCGGGTACCGGAGCTCGAACCTCGTCGACTGGGTGCGCGAGCACGGCTCACGCCGGGNCATCCCGGTGCCCCTCGACCGACTCCGCGCGACGGCCGGCCGGGCGGTGGCCGA
>BADC01000953.1 GCA_000333435.1 Corynebacterium-like bacterium B27
ATGATCGACGAGTCGGGCTGGGTGAGCTTCACCTCGACACGGGTGTCGGAGACCGCGGTGCCCGACTCGAAGTTCGCGAGCTGGCCGTAGAAGGTGCCGGACGGCGCATCCTTCTTCACCGCGTTCATGGTCCAGGCCACGTCTTCGGCGGTGACCGGCTCGCCGTCGCTCCAGGTCATGTCGTCGCGGATCTCGTAGTACCCCGTGGTGTCGTCGACGTAGCCCCATTCCTTGGCGAGCTCCGGCGTCTTCTTGCCGGTGTCGTCGATCGACATCAGGTGCGGGTACATCAGGTTGGTGATCCAGTAGTCGCTGCGGCTGTTGCCGATCAGCGGGTTGTAGTTCACCACATCCGTCGTCGTCGCGATGGTGAGCGTGTCGGTGCCTGCGGCGGCCGTGCTCGTGGACTCGGGGGGAGCCGAGGGCGCGCAGGCGCTCAGGGCGAGGGCGACGCTTGCTGCGAGCGTCGCGATGGC
This sequence comes from Corynebacterium-like bacterium B27, assembly GCA_000333435.1. Lineage (GTDB taxonomy): Bacteria > Actinomycetota > Actinomycetes > Actinomycetales > Microbacteriaceae > Herbiconiux. The sequence continues at coordinate 477 of BADC01000953.1, forward strand.
CAGACTTCGTGTGTGTTTCACACCCATACCTCCTTCAGGACCCGCATGGTGTTGCCTCCGACGACGGCGCGGATTTCGTCGTCCGAGTAGTTGTGCTTCACGAGCCAGCCGATGATGTTGTAGAACTCCTCGGCCGGGTTCTCGATGCCGTCGACGTATTCCACTTCCTCGTACTCGACGTGTCCGTGCGCCTGGCTGATCGAGAGGTTCGACGAGAAGGCGTGGTGCAACCCCACGTGGTCTCCGAACAGCGTGTCAGGTCCGAAGCTCACGTGCTCGAGACCCACCAGGTCGACGCAGTACTGGAAGTGGTCCATCACCGACTCGAGCGAGTGCGACGGATGCGCCGGCGAGAGCGTGGTGTGCGGGGCGGCTTCGATGCCGATCACGCCGCCGCGCCGGGCGCACTCGATGATCGTCTCGTCGGTCTTCATCCGGTTGGTCGGCCAGAGCCCGCGGGCGCCGGCGTGCGTGATGAACACGGGCATCGTGGACGCCTTGATCACGTCGAGGCAGGTCTGGTCGCCGGAGTGCGAGATGTCGATCGCGATGCCGAGCTTGTTCATCCGCTCCACGGCGCGCTCGCCGAAGTAGGTGAGCCCGCCGTCGCCGCGCTCCTTGAGGCCCGAGCCCAGCGTGTTCTGCTCGGAGTAGGCGATGCCCATCTGGCGCACGCCGAAGCCGTACAGCACATCGAGCCGGTCGACCTCGTTCTCGATCATCGTCGCGGCCTCGAGGGCGAACACGTGGGCGACCTTGCCCTCGGCCTTCGCGCGCTCGATGTCCTTCACCGACTCGGCCTTGATCACGAAGTCCTGGTGGGCGAGGTCGGCCATCCGCACGCCCAGGTCGAACAGCACGTCCTGGTACTTCCAGCCGGCGTCGCTGGAGATGCAGCAGGTGCCGTCCATCCCGTTGTCGAAGACGGCGGTGATGCCCGAGCGCGAGAGGCCTTCGTAGCCCGTTGGTTCGCGGCCCTGGCGGATGTGCTCGCGCAGCTGCGTCATGTCCTCGGGGAACACCTGCACGTGGTCGTGCAGCGAGATGACGGTCTCCTCGGCCAGCAGGGTGCGGGTGCGCTCCTCCTGGGCGGCGCTCAGCCCCAGGCCCTGGTATGCCGGCACGCGGCCGATCTGCTTGGCGTAGGTGAACTCCTTGTAGTCCTTGCCTGCTTCCAGGTAGTCGTAGGCGGTGTAGCCCTGATAGGCCGGGGCGGGATCAAGCACGTGATCTCCTTTTCTTGGGAATGTTCGGCGTTGCTGTAGACAACATCCTCGATTTCCGGCAAGTTTGTCAACACGAATGAGTCAAATCGGCACCGATTTAGCATGTTTGAAACAATTCGGTAACGAAGACAGGAGATGATGGAGGGGTGGCAGACGAGATGAACCCGGCCGGCACCGCCGCTCTGCGGGTGCGCGACCTCACCGTGACCTTCACCGGCGGCGGGCGCGAGGTGCACGCCGTGCGCAACGTCGACCTCGACGTCGCGCGGGGCGAGTTCGTGGCGCTGCTCGGGGAGTCCGGCTCCGGCAAGTCGGTGACCGCCCGTGCCGTCATGGGGCTCACCGACGAGTACACCCGGGTCTCGGCCGCCGAGCTCGTGGTGGCCGGCACCGATCTCCTGACCCTCTCCGAGGAGGAGCGCCGATTGATGCGCGGCGAGCGCATGAGCCTGGTGCTGCAGGATGCGCTCTCCGCCCTCAACCCGGTGATGACCATCGGCAACCAGATCGGTGAGCTGTTCCGGGTGCATCGCGGGGCGACCCGCAAACAGGCGCGGGCGGCCGCGATCGAGCTGCTCGGCCTCGTCGGCATCCCCGCGCCCGCGAACCGGGTCGACGACTACCCGCACCAGTTCTCCGGCGGGATGCGCCAACGCATCCTGATCGCCATGGCCATCGCGCTCGAACCCGAGATGCTCATCGCCGACGAACCCACCACCGCGCTCGACGTCACGGTGCAGGCGCAGATCCTCGACCTGCTCGGGCGGTTGCGCGACCAGCTCGGCATGGGCATCCTGCTCATCACCCACGACCTCGGCGTGGTGATGGAGGTCGCCGACCGGCTCGCCGTGATGTACGCGGGCCGCATCGTGGAGCGGGGCGACGCCGACACCGTGCTCGACCTGCCCGCGCATCCGTACACCCAGGCCCTGCTGCGCTCGGTTCCGGATGCGGCGGCGCGCGGACACGATCTCCTCACCATCCCGGGCTCCCCGCCGAGCCCCGCCCAGACCCCGCCCGGCTGCTCGTTCAACCCCCGCTGCCAGATGGCCATCGACATCTGCCGCACCGAGCGGCCACCGCTGCGGGTCGTGGCGGAAGGCCGCGCATCCGCGTGTCACCGATCGGAGGAGTTGCTGCATGAACTCGTCAGCTGACGGCGTGGACGCCTCCCGCGCCGGCGCGGCCGCCACGCTCGTGCCCGAGCGGCGCGTCGTGCTCGAGGCCACCGACCTCCGCCGCACCTTCACCGGCGGCTCGCGCCTCCGGCCCACCCACGTGTCCGCCGTCCACGGCGTGAGCCTCACCCTGCACGCCGGCGAGACCCTGGGCATCGTGGGCGAGTCGGGCTGCGGCAAATCGACGCTCGCCCGCATGCTCGTCGGCCTCGAGAAGCCCGACGGCGGAACGCTCCGCTACCACGGCACGGATGTGACGCGCGGCCGGGCCGCCGACCGCCGCCTGTTGCGCACGGGCGTGCAGATGATCTTCCAGGACCCGTACACCTCGCTCGATCCGAGGATGAACGTGGGCGACATCATCGCGGAGCCGATGGCCGCAACGCGGTCGGCGCCTGCCGCGGCACGGCGCGCACGGGTGGCGGAACTCCTCGGGCTCGTGGGGCTCGCGCCCGACATGATGTCGCGCTACCCGCACCAGTTCTCCGGCGGGCAGCGCCAGCGCATCGGCATCGCCCGGGCGCTCGCGCTCGACCCCGACGTGCTGGTCTGCGACGAAGCCGTCTCCGCACTCGACGTCTCGGTGCAGGCGCAGGTGATCAACCTGCTCGCCGACTTGCAGAAGCGACTGGGTGTGGCGATCCTGTTCATCGCACACGACCTGTCCGTCGTGCGCCACATCGCCGACCGGGTGGGCGTGATGTACCTCGGGCGGATCGCGGAGGAGGGCGACACGGAGGTCGTGTACGACCGCCCCGCGCATCCGTACACCCAGGCCCTGCTCTCGGCCACGCCGTCGCACAGCCGCGCGGATCGCGGCAAGCTCTCCCGCCGCCGCGTGCTGGGCGGCGAGCCGCCCTCGCCCGTGAACCCGCCCGCCGGCTGCCGGTTCAACCCGCGCTGCTGGCTCGCCACCGACGAGTGCCGCACCGAGCAGCCGCCCCTGCGCGCACTCGCCCTCCGCGAGGTGGCCTGCCACCATGCCGAGCAGGCGCTCGCCGAGGCCGTGGTCTGAGGCTGTCGCTGATTTTGAAAATCATTATCAATTAGCTAACGTGGAGCCGTCCCCGACTTAGACAGGCATCACGTGAAACGACACGTCCTCCCCACCCTCCTCGCGGCTTCGGCCGTGCTCACGCTCGGCCTCGCCGGCTGCTCGGCCGGATCCTCCGCCGACACCGCGGATGCGAGCGAGGGCGTCAGCATCGTCGCCTCCACCAACGTCTACGGCTCACTCGCGGAGGCGGTGGGCGGCGAGTTCGCCGACGTCACCGCCATCATCGACAGCCCCGACAAAGACCCGCACGAGTACCAGGCCGACGGCCAGAACCAGCTCTCGCTCTCGAAGGCGCAGATCGTCATCGAGAACGGCGGCGGCTACGACGACTTCGTCGGCACCATGCTCTCGGCGGCCAAGAACTCCGACGCGACCGTGCTGAACGTGGCCGATCTCTCCGGCTACGACCAGAACCCGGCCGACGGCGAGTTCAACGAACACCTCTGGTACGACTTCCCCACCATGACGAAGCTGGTCGACGCGCTCGTGGCCGAGCTCTCCGCGCTCGATGCCGGCGACGCATCCGTGTTCCAGGCCAACGGCGAGAGCGTCAAGGCGCAGCTGGCGACGCTCGAGGCCGCGGAGACCGACCTCGAGGCGAAGTACGCCGGCACCGGGGTGGCCGTCACCGAGCCGGTTCCGCTCTACCTGCTCGAGGCGGCGGGCCTCACGAACCGCACGCCGGATGCGTTCAGCGAGGCGATCGAAGAAGACACCGACGTGCCGCCGACCGTCCTGCAGGAGACCCTCGACCTCTTCGACACCCACGCGGTGAAGCTGCTGGTCTACAACGAGCAGACCGGGGGCCCGCAGACGGATGCGGTGATCGAGGCCGCGAAGAAGAACGGCATCCCCGTGGTGGGCGTCACCGAGACGCTGCCGGACGGGGTGGACTACTTCGGCTGGATGAAGGCGAACCTCGACGCCGTGTCCACCGCCCTGGCGCAGTAGTGCGACCGGCGGCGGGGCGCGTGCGGGCGAGCAGTAGGGTGTGACGGTGACCGATCCGGTGCTGACGCTTCGCGACGCGCGCTTGTCGTTCGGACCCCGCACGCTGTGGTCGGGGCTCGACCTCGACGTCGCGCCCGGCGAGTTCATCGCCGTGCTCGGATCGAACGGCTCCGGCAAGTCGAGCCTGCTCAAGGTCATCCTCGGGCAGC
>BADC01000952.1 GCA_000333435.1 Corynebacterium-like bacterium B27
CGGGGCCGGCACGATGTGGCGCTCGGCGCCGACCGTCGGTCGAGCCGGTGTTCGGCGACCTCACCATCTCGAACGGCTCGGCTTCAGCGCCGACCGTTCGCGCATGTTCTACGTCGACACGCCCACCCGCCGCATCGACGTGTTCGACTACGCCGACGGGGAGCTGCGCGAGCGCCGGCCGTTCGTGCACATCGCCGAGGGGGTGGGCGACCCGGACGGGCTGTGGGTCGACGCGGAGGACGGCGTCTGGGTGGCGCTCTTCGGCGGTGCCGCCGTGCACCACTACGACTCGAGCGGGGAGCTGGCCGACGTGGTCGAGCTGCCGGTGACGAACATCACCTCGTGCTGCCTCGGCGGCGCCGACCTCTCGACGCTCTACATCACCACCTCACGCGAGGGAATCGCCGACGATGCCGAGCCGCTCGCCGGCGCGCTCTTCGCGGCGCCCGCCGGCGCGCGGGGCAGCGCCGTGCTGCCGTTCGCGGGCTGACCGCACCGGGCATACTGGGCGCATGGCGAAGACGGCGTCCCGCGAGCTGCTGCGGCAGCGGCTCGTCACCCAATGGGTGACGCCCCCGCCGCGCGCCGGCGGCGGAGGCGCCCCCACCGCCGAACGCAGCATCTCCGGCGTGGCGCGGCACCTCCTCGCCACCCAGGCGCAGGATTTCGGGCAGGGCGTCTGGGCGCTCGCCCTCCGGTCGCCCGGCGCGACCCGCGCCGACGTGGCGGCCGCCCTCGACCGGGGCGAGGTGGTGCGGTCGTGGCCGATGCGCGGCACCCTGCACTTCAGCACGCCCGACGACCTGCGCTGGATGCTCGCCGTCACCGCCGCCAAGACCGTCAGCGGTGTCGCGGCCCGCCAGCGCCAGCTCGAGCTCGACGACGACGTCTTCGCCCGGGCGACCCGCATCGCCGAGGGGGAGCTGCGGGGCGGCGGTTCGTTCTCGCGCGACGAGTTCTTCGCTCTGCTCGAGGCCGACGGCGTCACCACCTCCGGTCAGCGCGGGGTGCACATCATCTGGCGTCTCGCGCACGACGGCCTCCTCTGCTGGGGCCCCACCCGCGGCACCCAGCAGGCGCTCGTACTCCTCGACGAGTGGGCGCCGCCGACCCGCGACCCGCAGCCCGACCGCGACGCCGCCCTCGCCGAGTTCGTGCTGCGCTACTTCACCGGGCACGGCCCCGCCACCCTGAAGGACTTCTGCTGGTGGTCGAAGACCACGGTGACGGATGCGCGTCGCGGCCTCGACCGTGTGCGCGACCGGCTGATCGAACACGAGCTCGACGGCGCGAGCTACTGGATGCGCGACCCGGCCGATGAGACCGGGCCGGCCCCCTCGGCCTCGCCCCGCGCATCCGGTGTGCACGCCCTCCCCGGCTTCGACGAGTACCTCCTCGGTTACCAGGACCGCTCGCACGCCCTTCCCGCGGCGTTCGCCGACCGGATCGTGCCGGGGAACAACGGCATGTTCCTGCCGATGATCGTCTCGCGCGGCGAGATCGTGGGCACCTGGCGGCGCGCGGTATCGGCCCGCCGGGTGGTGGTCACCGCCGAACCGTTCACCACGTTGACGGCCACCGAGCAGAGCGGGTTCGCGCGCGAGGCCGAGCGGTACGGTCGCTTCCTCGGCCTGCCGGCGAGCGTCACGGCACCGGCATGACCCTCGCCACGACCATCCTGCGCCCGGGCGGCGCCGTCGCCGAGATCGCCGTCGATCCCGTCGTACCGGGCTCCTTCGTGCTCAGCATCGGCGGGGTGGCCCAGTCACACGTGTCGCTCGGCGACCCGGGCACCCTGTTCTACGACTACGTGCGGCGCATCGGGAACGCGATCGACCGCATCCGTCTGCCGGGTGCCCCCGTCACGGCGGTGCACCTCGGCGCCGGCGCGCTCACGCTGCCGAGATACCTGCAGGTGACGCGGCCCGAATCGGAGCAGCACGTGGTGGAGCTCGAGGAGAACCTCGTCGACTTCGTCGTGAGCGCCCTGCCGTTGCCCGCCGGCACCGATCTGCGCGTGCATCCGGGAGACGCGGCCGAGCGTCTGGCCGACCTCGTGCCGTTCCTCGGCGGGCAGGCCGATCTCGTCGTCGCGGATCTCTACCAGGGCATCAGAACCCCGCCGCATCTGCGCACGACGGCGTTCTACCGGCGGGCCGCCGAGCTGCTCGTGCCCGGCGGGGTGCTGGCGGTGAACGTCGCCGACGACGAGGGGCTGCCCGCCCTGCGTGGGCACCTGGCCGCGCTCGCGCCCGTGCTGCCCCACCTGCTCGTGCTCGGCCCCGACTCGGTGCTGCGGGATG
>BADC01000951.1 GCA_000333435.1 Corynebacterium-like bacterium B27
AGGGTGAAGCCGTGCGTCGGGCGTCTCCTCGTCGATCACCAGGGTCCACTCCGCATCCGAGTCGACAGCGGTGGAGATGGTGGTGAGCGGGATGCGCGACTCGGAGGCGAGGCGGGCGCCCCACTCCCCATCGACGATCACGACGCCCCGCCGGGCGCGGTCGGGCTGGAACAGCTCCCGCTTCGCCTCGTAATAGACCTCCATGGTCTCGTAGTCGTCGAGGTGGTCGTGGGTGAGGTTCGTGAAGCCGACGACGTCGAACACGATGCCGTCGACCCGGTGCTGCGTGATCGCCTGCGCCGAGACCTCGAGGATGACCGCACGCACGTGCGCCTCGCGCATCCTGGCGAGCATGGCGTGGATCTCGGTGGCCTCGGGCGTGGTGAGCTTCGACACGATCGCGACGTCGCCGATGCGGCGCTCGGCCGTGGTGCTGAGCCCGGCCACGATGCCGAGCTGGCGCAGGATCGCCTCGAGCAGGTAGGCCACGCTCGTCTTGCCGTTGGTGCCGGTGACGCCGAACAGGGTCGGTGGTTCCTCGCGGGTGCGGTAGATCCAGGCGGCCAGTTCGCCGAGCGCGAGCCGCGGCTCGGGGGTGACGATGACAGGCAGGCCGGACTCGAGCGCGAGCGCGACCCCCTCCTCGTCGGTGAGCACGGCGACCGCACCGGCCTCGCGGGCCGCCGTGGCGAACGACGCCCCGTGGAAGCGTTTGCCCTTGAGCCCCACGTAGAGGTCGCCGGGCATCACGTCGCGCGAGGAGAGCGTGATGCCGGAGACCACGTCGGAGACCGGCGGACCGACCTGCTCGAAGCCGAAGTCTTCGACGAGGTGCGGCAGCGACCGAGCGATGGGATGCTCCGGGCGAAGAGCCGAGGAAACCCGATCAGTCACTGGTCTCCTTGCTCAATACGTCGTCGGGAGGTTCGGACTGGGCTCCGTGGAAGGCAGAACCCGGTGCTCTTTCAGAACCTGCGACATGATCTTCTGAAAGACCGGTGCCGCCGCCAAACCGTTCTCAATGGTAACGGGCTTCGCGATGGTCACCGAAACGACGTACTGCGGGTCGTCGGCCGGAGCGAGCCCGGCAGCGAG
>BADC01000950.1 GCA_000333435.1 Corynebacterium-like bacterium B27
CGATCGGGTCATCGAGACAGCCACTCGAGGTAGAACGATCCCACGGCCCCGGCCACGAACAGGCCCGCGATGATCCAGAACCGCACCACGATGGTGACCTCGGCCCAGCCCTTCATCTCGAAGTGGTGGTGCAACGGGCTCGCCCGCCAGATGCGTTTGCCCTTGGTGAGCTTGAAGTAGCTCAGCTGCACCGCCACCTGGCCTGCGACGATCACGAAGATGCCGCCGATCAGGATGAGCAGGAGCTCGGTGCGGGCGAGGATCGCGAGGGCGGCCAGGGCACCGCCGAGGGCGAGCGACCCGGTGTCGCCGAGGAAGATCTTGGCCGGGTTGGTGTTCCACCAGAGGAAGCCGATGAGCGCCCCGACGACGGTCGCCGCGACGACCGCGAGGTCGAGTGGGTCGCGCACGTCGTAGCACTTGTCGAGCACGTCGGTGTCGAGGGTGGTGCTCGCGCAGGACTGGTTGAACTGCCAGAACCCGATGATGACGAAGGAGCCGATGGCGAGGATCGACGACCCCGGCGCGAGCCCGTCGAGCCCGTCGGTGAGGTTCACCGCGTTGGAGGTGGTCATGACCATGATGCAGATCCAGATCACGAACGCGATCGTGCCGGCGATCAGCCCCCAGGAGAGGAAGTCGAAGGGCAGGTCGCGGATGAAGGAGATCTGGGTCGACGCGGGCGTCTCGCCCTGCTTGTTCGGGAACTGGATGGCCAGCAGCGCGAACACGATGCCGACGATGACCTGCCCCACGATTTTCGCCACCGGGCTGAGCCCGAGGCTGCGCTCCTTGTGCACCTTGAGGAAGTCGTCGATGAACCCGACCACCCCGAGCCCGGTCATGAGGAAGAGCACCAGGAGACCCGAGATCGTCGGCGGCTCCTGCGTGAGCAGCGCCGAGACGAAGTAGCCGAACAGCACCGCGAGGATGATGACGATGCCGCCCATGGTGGGCGTCCCGCGCTTGACGTGGTGCGCATCCGGGGTGTCGACGTTGATGAACTGACCCCAGGCGAACCGCTTGAACATGCGGATGAACACCGGCGTCAAAAACAGCGAGAAGGCCAGCGACAGCGAGGCGGAGGCGAGCAGAGTGATCATGCGTCGGCCCCCGCGATCGTGTTGGCCTCGGCGATGCGGTCGCCGAGGAAGCGGAGGCCGGCCGAGTTCGACGACTTCACCAGGATGAGGTCGTTCGGCCGGGTGTCGGCCGCGATCAGCTCGTAGGCCTCGTCAGCGGTCTCGACGAACACCGCTTCGCCGCCCCACGAGCCCTCGTGCTCGGCGGCGAGATGGATGGCGCGCGCGCCCTCGCCCACCACGATCAGGCGGTGGATGTTGAACCGCACCACCATGCGCCCGATGCGGTCGTGTTCCTCCACCGAGTACGGGCCGAGCTCGCTCATCTCGCCGAGCACGGCGGTGGTGCGCTGCCCGGGCGCCGCGATCAGCGCGACGGTCTTGAGGGCGGCCGCCATGGAGTCGGGGCTGGCGTTGTAGGCGTCGTTGATGACGGTGACGCCGTCCTTGCCGCCCAGCACCTCCATGCGCCAGCGCTCGGCCCGGGTGACGGCCTCGAGCCCGGCGACGATGTCGACGAGGGGCACACCGAGGGTGTGAGCGGCCGCAGCCGCGGCCAGCGCGTTCATCACGTGGTGCTCGCCGAGCACGGCGAAGCGCACGGTCTGCGCCGACCCGTCGGGCAGGTGCAGCTGGAACGACGTCCCCGCCGCGGTCGCGTCGATGTCGGATGCCCGCACCGCCGCGCCGTCGGAGAGCCCGAACCAGAGCACGCGCGCGGCGGTCTTCGCCGCCATGCCGGCCACCCGCGGGTCGTCGATGTTGAGCACGGCCACGTCGGTGGGCTCGAGGTCCTGCACCATCTCGGTCTTGGTGGCGAGCGTGACCTCGATGCCGCCGAATTCACCGGCGTGCGCGAGGCCCACCGTGAGCACGACGCCCACGTCGGGCTTGGCCATCCGGATGAGCCGGGTGATCTCGCCCTTGCCGCTGGCGCCCATCTCGGCCACCAAGAACCGGCTCGCGGGCGTCAGCTTCAGCATGGTCAGGGGCGCACCGACCTCGTTGTTGAACGAGTCGCGCGGCGCGACCGTCTCCCCCACCCGTTCGAGGATGGCGCGCAAGAGGTTCTTCGTGGTGGTCTTGCCGTTGGACCCCGTGATGCCGACCACCCGCAGCTCGCCGCCGGCGCGCACGCGGGCCACGACGTCGGTCGCGAAATGACCGAGCGCGAGCACCGAGTCGGCCACGACCACCTGCGGCACGGCCAGCTCGAACGGATGCTCCACCACCACGAGCGCCGCGCCCGCCTCGACGGCGGCGGGCACGAAGCGGTGCCCGTCGTCGAACTCGCCGCGCTTGGCCACGAAGATGTCGCCCGCCCCGATCAGCCGGGAGTCGGTGTCGACCGTTCCGTTCACGACGGTCTGCGGGTCGTACCCGGCCTGCGCGGCCGCGTCGGTGATCACGAGTTCGCCCTGGAGCGCCTCCGCGATCTCGGTCAGAGTGAGATCGAGCATGTCGTCAGAGCCATCCGTGTTCCTGCAGCGCATTGCGCGCGTCGTCGCGGGCGGAGTAGGGAATCCGCTCCCCCGCGACCTCGTGGTAGTTCTCGTGCCCGGGACCGGCGTAGAGGATCACGTCACCCTCCTCGGCGAGCGAGAGCGCCTTGCGGAAGGCGGCGCGGGGCTCGGCCACCTCGTAGAGCTCGCGCTCGGGCACCGCGGCGCGGGCCGCATCCAGCAGCACGCGGCGGATGGCCTCGGGATCTTCGTACCGCGGGTGGAAGTCGGTCACCACGACGGCGTCGGCCAGCCGGGCCGCGATCGCGCCCATCTCCTCGCGCTTGGACGGGTCACGGTCGCCGTCGGCGCCGAACACCATGATGATGCGGCCGTCGGTGACGCGGCGGATCGATTGCAGGGTGCTGGTGAAGGCATCCGGGCTGTGGCCGTAGTCGATGTACACCACGGGACCGTGCTCGCCGGAGATCTTCTCGGCCCGGCCGGGGATGTAGACGTCGATGCCCGGCGTTCGGTCCTCGTCGAGCTCGCCGTGCCGCCCGTCGTCGTCGACGGTGGGCTCGTTCAGGGCGTGGGCGATGGCGCCGAGGTCGAAGCCGGACTCCACGAGCATGACGATGGCCAGGGC
>BADC01000949.1 GCA_000333435.1 Corynebacterium-like bacterium B27
CGTCGCGCACGCCACCGCCGAGAAGGCCGTGCTGATCGAGGTGCACCTGCCCGAGCTCGACTCACCGCGCCTGCTCAGCGTGCTCGCCGACGCCATCTCGGGGGCCGCGCCGAAGGCGTAGGGGGCCCTATCATCGGGACATGATCTCGTTCGCCAGCTGGCTCACCTTCGCGCTCGCGGCGCTCGCGCTCATCCTGCTGCCCGGGCCCAGCGTGCTGTTCGTGATCGGGCGGTCGGGAGAGTCCGCCGGGGCGATGCTCAGGTCGACGCGGAAGTCGGAGAGGCCTACGTCCGTCTTCACGGCGAGGCCGCGCATCCGGAGTTCGGCGGCTATGTCGTCTCGGTGGCGGTCGAAGATGGCTGTGCGGCGGGGGTCGGCCTCGAGGGCGTCTGAGCCGCTGGCCGCCATCTCGAGGTACGACTTCAGGTGCTTCACGCCGATCGAGCTGGTCTGCTCGGCGCGCAGTTCCGAGGGGTCGAAGCTCGCGAACAGCAGCACCTGGCGGCGCGCTCGGGTGACCGCCACGTTGAGGCGGCGCTCGCCGCCGGCGCGCTGCAGGGGGCCGAAGTTCAGGGGGAGGAAGCCCTTCTCGTTCACACTGAACGCGATCGAGAACAGGATGGCGTCGCGCTCGTCGCCCTGCACGTTCTCGAGGTTCTTCACGAACAGGCCCTCGCTGTCGTGGTCGAGGGCGTTCAGGATGCGCTCATCACCCGTGTCGCGGAGCAGGTTCTCGATGAAGTCGCGCTGCTGGGCGTTGAACGTGACCACGCCCAGCGACGGAGCCTCGAAATCGGCGAGGGGAGCATCCGTCTGCGCCGCTGACGCCGCGTCGAAACGGCGGCGGATCTCGGCCACGATCGCCTCGGCCTCGACGCGGTTCGTGCGCAGCTCTTTGCCCTTGCCCGCGCGGTTGAAGGTGCCGTTCACCCGCACCAGCGAGACGCCGTAGCCGTCGAGCGACTCGCGCTCGGCCGCGCGCAGCGGCGCTGGGAACGACGACAGCCGGCTCTCGTAGTAGTGGTGGTTGCTGAACGAGATGAGCGACTCGTCCTGACTGCGGTAGTGCCACGACAGCCACTTGCTCGGCACCTGCGACTGCACGCACTCCGAGAGGATCGACTCCTCGTCTTGCACCACCTCGGCCGACAGCTCGACCTCGTCGTCGGCATCGAGCGCCGTCTCGCCGAAACTGGTCGGCGGCATCTGCTTGCTGTCACCGACCACCACGACCGAATCGGCGCGACCCATCGCGCCCACCGCATCCGCCACCCGGATCTGCGACGCCTCATCGAACACGACCACATTGAACAGGCCCGGCTTCGCGGGGAAGAACCGCGCCACCGACTCGGGCGACATCAGGGTGATCGGCAGGATCTGCGTGATCAGCTCGCCGAAGGTGTCGAGCAGCGTGCGCACGCTCATCCCGCCCCGCTGCCGTTCGAGCTGGCGGCGGAGCAGGCCGACCTGGCCCGCGGGGGCGCTTGAGTCGAATCGTCTGAGCGCCAGAACGTGCGCCGGGATGGATCTCCTTCAGCATGGGGTGTTCCGTCACTCGCAGACGAGCGCGGCGAACGGGTTGTCGCGGTCGTGGTCCGGCGGTGTGATCGGCGCCGTGGCGGACAGCCGCGTCTCTCCGGTGGTCACGGTGATGTCGGTCACCGACAGGCCGCCGACGGCCGGAAGCGCGATGCCGGTGATGAGCCAGTCCGGCGCCCGGTCGCCGAGAAGACCGGCCACCTGCTGCGCCGGCAGGGAGAACCCTGCGACTCCGACCGAATCGGGGGCGAGCAGCCAGGTCCCGTCCTCGTCGCGGGGGACGAGTCTCATACGCACGGGGATCGTTCGTTCCGGGAGCTCGATCGATGTCTCGACGTCCATTCCCTCGCGGCTGGTCGAGACCGAGACATCCTTGCCGGTTCGGCAGGCGAGGATGCTCTGCAGGGCGGTGTCGTCCACCGTCACCGTGATCGCGGCGCGTCCGATGGCGAGCGACCACAGCGCGAGACCGTCCCCGGAGCCCGCTTCGATCCCCGGGGTACCGGCGGTGAGCGAGTCGAGGGTCGAGTCGATCTGCGTGCGGGCGACCAGCTCTGCGGTGACCGTGAGGGCGGCGAGTCCGGCGAGGACCGATCCGAGGACGATGAGGAGCACGCGACGTGGACGGGTGATAGCCATTCAGCGAGTCGAGCACGGCACCCTCCGCGTGAGACGTCGGCCCACCTGACGGTGCGCTGACGGCTGGCTGACGAACCCGTCGCGACCGGATCCCGTCAGGAGACCGTCAGGTACGCGGGGCGGCGACCGTCAGGCGTGGGCATTCGGATGGAACGCGACCCCAGTTCGTCACGGAGGATTCATGTCGCTCGCTCTGCACCGCCTGGGCCGATTCATCGGCCGACACCGCCTTGCCGTCATCGGCGTCTGGGTGGCACTGCTCCTCGTGATCGGCGGCGTCGGTTTCACGGCCGGGGCCGCCTTCGAAGACGACAATTCGATTCCCGGTACCGAATCGCAGGAGGGTCAGGACATCCTCACCTCCCGCTTCGGCACCGCGGCTTCCGGTGCGAGCGCGCAACTGCTCTTCCGAGCGGATGACGGTGACATCAGCGACGCCGCGGATCGTGCCGTCGTGCAGTCGCGGCTGGACGCGGTCGCCGCCGTCGAGGGGGTCGCCGGAGTCAGCGCGGTCGACGACCTCACCCTGGACGACGAAGGCGATGCCGCCCTCGCCACCGTGCAGTTCGACGACCGCAAACCGCCGGAATCCGTGCTCGACGAGGCTCGGGATGCCGCGGCGACGGACGCGGACGGTGTCGTCTCGACGATCGGGGGCAGCAGCTACACGGTGCAAGAGGAGCAGAGCCATCTCGGGGAGGTGATCGGCATGGGGATCGCGTTGCTCGTGCTCTTCGTCGTCTTCGGGTCGCTGCTCGCGGCCGGGATGCCACTCGTGGGGGCGCTGACGAGCGTCGGACTGACCCTCGGAGGTCTGTTCATCGCGTCGCACCTGACCGCGATCTCGCCGTCGACCTCGGCGTTCTCGAGCATGCTCGGGCTCGCGGTGGCGATCGACTACTCCCTGTTCATCCTGTCGAGGCATCGCCATGAGCTGGCGCAGGGGCAGCCGCCCGGCGAGGCGATGGCGCGCGCTCTCGGCACTGCCGGCACCGCCGTCGTGTTCGCGGGTCTCACCGTCGTCATCGCGCTGGGCGGGCTGCTCGTGGTCGGCATCCCGACGCTGACGACCATGGCGATCGGCGGAGCGGTCGCGGTCGCCATGGGGGTGCTGGTCGCCCTCAGCCTGCTGCCCGCGATCGCGTTGCTCGCGGGCACACGACTCCGGCCCCGTGCCCGGCGGGGGCCTCGGAAGTCTCGGAAGTCCCGGACGAAGCCGCCGCTCGCGCAGCGCTGGGTGCGGTTGATCACGCGGGCGCCGGCCGTGACCATCGTGCTCGTTGTGCTCGGGGTCGGCGCCATCGCCCTGCCGGCCACGACGATGCAGCTGGGCCTCCGTGACGCCAGCACGCAGCCGGTCGGCAGCGCGCAACGCGATCACTACGACGCCGTCGCCGCATCCTTCGGCCCGGGGTGGAACGCGCCGCTCCTGCTCACCACGGATGTGCTGTCGACCGACAAGCCCGTCGAAGCGCTGGACCAGTTGCAGAGCGAGCTCGAGAGCCTCGACGGGGTGGTGGCCGTTCCGGTGGCGACCCCGAACGCAGCGGGAGACACGGGCCTCCTCCGCGTCATCCCCGAGGGAGGCCAGAACGACGCCCGAACGGCGGCGCTCGTGGCGGAGCTCCGAGCCGATGCACCCGGATGGGAGGAGGAGTACGGCCTCTCGGACATCCGGGTGACCGGCACGACGGCGGTCAACATCGACATCTCCGCGCGGATGCAGGCGGCGCTTCTGCCGTTCACGCTGACCGTCGTGGGGCTCTCGCTGGTGCTGCTCCTGCTCGTCTTCCGGTCCATCTGGGTGCCCATCAAGGCCACGGTGGGATTCCTGCTCTCCGTCGGAGCGTCGTTCGGTGCGATCGTCGCCGTCTTCCAGTGGGGGTGGTTCCCGCCCCTGCTCGGCGGCGACTCGCCCGGCCCGCTGGTGAGCTTCCTGCCCATCCTGGTCATGGGGGTGCTGTTCGGGCTCGCGATGGACTACGAGATGTTCCTGGTCAGCCGGATGCGCGAGGAGTACAGCCACACGGGCGACGCACGGGCGGCGGTGCAGAGCGGTTTCGGACACTCCGCTCCTGTGGTCACCGCCGCCGCGGTGATCATGATCGCCGTGTTCGTCGCCTTCGTGCCCGGCGGCACCGACACCATCAAGCCCATCGCGTTCGGCCTCGCGGTCGGGGTCTTCGTCGATGCGTTCCTGGTGCGGATGACGCTCGTGCCCGCGATCATGGCGGCCCTCGGCCGGTCTGCCTGGTGGCTGCCGCGCCGGCTGGGACGGGTCCTTCCTGTCGTGGACATCGAAGGCGAAGCTGTGCTGCGGCAGACGGCCGTCGACGACACGGATGCCGCCGGCCTCGCCATCAGCGCCCATGAGCTCCGGGTCAGGGAGAGCGATCCGCCGCTCAGCATCGACGTGCGGTTCGGTGAGACGGCGGCACTCGGCGGCGGCCGTGCGCCCGACGCCGAGCTCGTGCTCCTCCACGCCCTCAGCGGCCGGACACCGTTCGTCTCCGGATCGCTGACCGTTGCGGGGCTGGTGCTCCCCGAGTCAGCCGCCAGGGCCCGGCGTCTCACGGCGGTCGCCGCCGGGGACGACATCCCGCTCTCCGGCACGGCGCGGGACCACGCGCTGACGCTGATCGGGCTGGCCGGCGGCCGGCGCAGGCTCCGGCGAGAGCGTCTGCGGATCGTGCAGGACCTCTTCGCCGACATCGATGTGCCGCTCGCCGGTCTGGACCGGTGCGCCCGACAGCTGCTCTCGGCGGCGGTGGCGTATGCGTGCGGCGCTCGCATCCTGTTCCTCCCCGACCCGCCGCCCCCGG
>BADC01000948.1 GCA_000333435.1 Corynebacterium-like bacterium B27
TGGTCAGCGCGCACGACGGCACGATCCGCGTCACGAGCACAGCGGAACGCGGCACCACCTTCGAGGTCTCATTGGCCGCACACTCGGCGCGGACGGGCGCCTCCTGAGCAGTCCAGGCGTGATTGCGGTCAGCCGTGCTCGCGTGCGCCCCAGGGGTCGCGCTCGAGCAGGGCGATCTCGTCGAGGTGCGCGGCGATGAGGCCGGCGTCGCCGTCGGCGACCCACGCCTGCCGGAACGAGCGCCGCGCGGCCTCGGCGAGCTCGCGCCGCCCCCAGCCCACTCGGCGCGCCACGATCTCGTAGGAGTGCGTGAGGTCGGTGTGGTGCAGTGCCGGATCGTCCGTGCCGATCACGAGGTCGATCCCCGCATCGCTCAGGATGCGGTAGGCCTCGTG
>BADC01000947.1 GCA_000333435.1 Corynebacterium-like bacterium B27
GTGATGAGCTNCCAGAAGACCAACCTGGTGAGCCCCGCCACCTTCATCGGGCTCGACAACTACGTGAAGGTGCTGAGCGATCCGCAGCTCGGCCAGGCCGCCCTGAACACGCTCTACTTCGCCGCGCTCGCGCTGCTCTTCGGTTACCCGGTGCCGCTCGTGGTGGCCGTGCTGATGAGCGAGGTGAAGCGGATGCGCGGCCTCTACAGCGCGCTGGCCTACCTCCCGGTCGTGGTGCCGCCGGTGGTGGCGGTGCTGCTCTGGAAGGTGTTCTACTACGCCGACCCGAACGGCCCGTTCAACACCGTGCTGGGCTGGGTGGGCATCCCGCCCCAGCCGTGGTTGCAGAGTGCAGCGTCGGCGATGCCGTCGCTCGTGCTCGAGGCCACCTGGGCGGCCGCGGGCGGCACGATCATCATCTACCTCGCTGCGCTCACGAGTGTGTCGCCGGATCTGTACGACGCGGCCGAGATCGACGGCGCCGGCATCTGGAAGAAGGTCTGGCACGTCACGTTGCCGCAGCTGCGCGGGGTGCTGCTCATCACCTTCATCCTGCAGATCATCGGCACGGCCCAGGTCTTCCTCGAACCGTTCCTGTTCACGAACGGCGGGCCGGCGAACTCGACG
Source organism: Corynebacterium-like bacterium B27 (assembly GCA_000333435.1). GTDB lineage: Bacteria > Actinomycetota > Actinomycetes > Actinomycetales > Microbacteriaceae > Herbiconiux. The sequence goes on from BADC01000947.1 coordinate 628, forward strand.
ACGACGATCCTGCTGCTCATCTACCGCTACGCGTTCCAGAACTCGCTCGGCGGCAACTACGGCGCGGCGACGGCGCTCAGCGTGCTGCTGGCCGTGTTCCTCGCCGTCTTCTCGCTGATCTACTTCCGGCTCACCAAGTCTTGGAGCTCCGAATGACCTCGACGACCGAGACCCCCGCACCGCCCTTCGTGCCCCTCGAGGCGACCGTCATGCCCGAGCCACCCGCGGGTGGCGGGCGTCCCCGCCGACGACCCTCGAAGAAGGCGGCCGTTGCGGAGGGCGCCGACCGCGGCATCATCTCGGTCTCCGACCGCCGACGCCCGTCGATCCGCCGCACCACGCGCGCGATCCACGGCATCCTGCTCGCCCTGCTCGTGATCGCCGGGCTCGGCCCACTCCTCTGGCTCCTCAAGGCCGCCGTCACCCCGACGCAGGACACCCTGCGCACCCCGATGGCGATCTTCCCGAACGGCATCGACTGGCAGAACCTCGTGACGGCGTGGACCACCATCCACATCGACGTGCAGTTCGTCAACACGGTGATCGTGGCGGCCGGCGCCTGGGCGGTGCAGCTCCTGGTGGCGGCGACCGGCGGGTACGCGCTCAGTGTGCTGAAGCCGAAGTACGGGCGCATCGTGTACGGGCTGGTGCTGGCGACCCTGTTCGTGCCGGCGGTGGTGCTGCTGGTGCCGCTCTACCTCACGATCCTGCATCCGCCGCTCATCGGCACCTCACTGCTCAACACGTTCTGGGCGGTGTGGTTGCCGGCGGGCGCATCCGCGTTCAATGTGGTGCTCGTGAAGCGCTTCTTCGACAACCTGCCGCGCGAGATCTTCGAGGCGGCACGGATGGACGGGGCCGGGCCGTTCCGGTTGTTCTGGTCGATCGTGCTGCCGATGTCGCGGCCCATCATCGGGGTGGTGTCGGTGTTCGCCATCATCGCGGCGTGGAAGGACTACCTCTGGCCGATGCTCGTGCTCACGGTGCCCGCCATCCAGCCGCTCTCCGTGCGGTTACCGGCGCTGCAGCAGACCATCGAGCTCGACGTGTACCTCGCGGCGCTCGCGATCTCGACGCTCATCCCCATCGCGCTGTTCGTGGTGTTCCAGCGCCTCTTCCTGCGGAGCGCCGGCCTCGGCGGGGCCATCAAGGGCTGACCGACGGCAGCGCGGTCAGCGCAGCTGCGTCGCGGCGAACTGCAGCCGCGGGCGGGCGAAGAACTCCTGCGACTCCACCAGCCGGAGCTCGCGGTCGCCCGAGGCCAGGGTGGTGTCGATGAGGTCGAACACGCTCGACGCGGTGCGTTCGAGCGCGGTCGCCGCGCTCCCGGACTCGAGGTAGTGGGCGGTGAACAGGGCGGCGGTGACGTCGCCCGATCCGTTGGCCTTGATCGGCAGGAGCGGGGTGCGCACCGACCAGGCGCCGGTGTCGTCGGCGGCGATCATGCCGATCGTGCCCGGCTCGGCCGCGGGGTCTTCGACGCTCGTGACGAGCACGGTGCGGGGCCCGGATGCGCGCACCAGGTCGACCGAGGCGAGGGTCTCGTCGAGGGTGACGGGCTCGGTGCCGGTGAGGAAGCCCAGCTCGAACTGGTTGGGCGTGATGATGTCGGCCACCGGCACCACCCGCTCGCGCAGCAGCACCGGGATCTCGGGCGCCACGAAGCAGCCGGACTTCGCGTTGCCCATCACCGGGTCGCAGGAGTAGACCGCATTCGGGTTCGCGGCCTTCACGCGCGCGACGGCATCGATGATGACGTCGCCGATGCCCACGCTGCCCTGATAGCCAGAGAGCACCGCGTCGAGCTGGGCGAACGCGCCGCGCTCCTCGACGCCGGTGATCACCTCGGCGACATCGGCCGGCGGGATGAGCGGCCCGCGCCAGGCGCCGTAGCCGGTGTGGTTGGAGAAGTTCACCGTGTAGACGGGCAGCACCTCGACGCCGATGCGCTGCAGGGGGAACACGGCCGCGGAGTTGCCGACGTGCCCGAACGCGACGGCCGACTGGATCGAGAGGATCTTCACCCCTCTACTCTCGCAGGTCTCGGGCGTGCGTGGCGGCGCGACGGACGCGGGCGGCGCGGTCGGCCTGGGCCGCCGCCGTGCGTGCGCGGTGCGCCTGCAGCACCTCGGGCGGTGCCGTGTCGGGTGAGCCCGCTTCGAACGGCGGCTGCGGGCCGTACTCGAGGTGCAGCTGCACACCCTCGGCCACGGTGCGCCCGCACAGTTCGGCCACCAGCTGGAGGCCGAAGTCGATGCCCGCCGTCACACCGCCGCCGGTGATGTGATCGCGGTCGACGCACACCCGCGAGCGCACCGGTGTCGCGCCGAACTGCTCGAGGAACTCGAGGGCGCTCCAGTGCGTCGTCGCGCGGTACCCGTCGAGCAACCCGGCCGCGCCGAGCAGCAGCGCGCCGGTGCACACCGACGTGACGTACCGCGCGCCCTCCGCCTGCCGGCGCAGGAAGGTCAGCAGCTCCGCATCCTCGAGCACGAGGTTGACGCCCTGGCCGCCGGGCACGCAGATCACGTCGAGCTGCGGGCAGGCGTCGAACGTGACGGTAGGAAGAAGCGCGAGCACCGTGTCGGTCGGCACGGGGCCGAGGTTGGCGGCCACGAGGTGCACCTCCACCCTCGGCACAGCCGAGAACACCTGCAGCGGCCCGGTCAGGTCCAGCTGCGTCACCCCCGGGAAGAGCACGAACCCGATCCGCACCACGTCACCCACCGCATCCACCTCTCGTCGCCCGATCGCGTCCCTCCATCATCCGCCCGGCCATCACCCCCGCACCGCCCGATCGGCGCGCACGGGCTTTGACCGGCAGATGGTGTATAAATATTCGGATAAACGAAGGATTATGCATGGCAGAGATTTCAACGAGCGAGGCTGCTGCACAACTCAGACTTTCCCAGGACCGTGTGGGTCAACTGCTGCGCAGCGGCGAGCTGGCCGGCCGACGGCTGGGTCCGAAGACCTGGGCAGTGGATCTCGCGTCTGTGCACGACAGGCAGCAGCTGTCAGCCGCGCCTGGCCGCCCATGGTCTCCCCGAACAGCCGGAGCCATCATCACCGCTCTGTCGAGCGGTTGCGACCTCGACGCGCGTACGCGCGATCTCTTGCGGTCGACGACCTGGTCCACGGATTGGTGGGCCAGATGTGGCGAACAGGGCAGCCCGACGCCGTGC
>BADC01000946.1 GCA_000333435.1 Corynebacterium-like bacterium B27
CTCGTGTTCGAGTGCTGCATCACCTCGCCGTCGACCTCGGTGCGGATGTCGGTGTCGACGCCGTAGTCATCCGGTGTCACCAGCCACGGCCCGAGCGGGGTGGTGGCCTCGAAGGTCTTGCCCTGGAACCACTCCGGGGTGCGGTACTGGTAGTCGCGCATGGTGACGTCGTTCAGCACCGAGTAGCCGGCGATGGCGTCACCGGCCTGCTCGGGGCTGAGCCGGCGCGCGGTCCGGCCGATCACGACCGCGAGCTCCGCCTCCCAGTCGACCGCTTGCGAGGCGTACTCGGGCAGCACGATGTCGTCGTACGGGCCGATCAGCGCCTCGGGGTACTTCGCGAAGAGCGTCGGGTGTTCCGGCAGTTCGCGCCCCATCTCGAGGATGTGATTGCGGTAGTTGAGGCCGACGCACACGATCTTCGAGGGGGCGGTCACGACCGGCGCCCAGTCGGTGCCGGCGATGGCATCGAGCGGATGCGCGGTGCCGGTGGCCGCGGCGGCCACGGCTTTCCAGTCGGTATTCGCGAGCAGGGTGCCGATGTCGGAGTAGCCGTCGATCTCGACCGCGGCCGTGTCGTCGACCCGCACGGCGACGGTGCCGGTGGGGGTGCGGAGGGTTGCGAGTTTCATGGCGTTCTTCCTGGTTCGTTACGACGCGGAGGGGGTGAAGGTGCGGGAGAAGTTGAGGCGGTCCATGATCGGGCCGTCGGTGAAACGGAACAGATCGAACTGCGAATCGGCGTGGAGCGACCAGGGCACCCAGCTCGGCACGACGAAGAGGTCGCCCGTCTCGAGCCGGGTCTCGGTGTCGCCGAGCACGACCGTGCCGGAGCCCTCGAAGACCTGCCAGACGGCGGAGCCGACCTCGTGCGTCGGGGCGGTCGAGGCGCCGGCGCGCAGCCGGTGGAACTCGCACCGGATGGTGGGCATCACGTCGCCGCCGGTGGTGGGGTTGACGTACCGGATGGCGGCGTGCCCCTGTGACACGGTGGCGGGGTA
>BADC01000945.1 GCA_000333435.1 Corynebacterium-like bacterium B27
TGGTCGCCCACACGCCGCAGGCCGCCGGCTAGGGGAGGGCCGACGCCAGGGCGGTGAGCACCTGGGTGGGCGTGGGGACCCCGGATGCGCGCATCCGCTCCACCCCGGCCGCGTCGGTGATGACGATGGTGGGCGTCGCCACGATGCCGCGCGCCTCGCTCTCGTCGGGAGCGTCGGCCACGTTCACCTCGCGCCACTCGACGCGGTCGCCGACCAAGGGCGCAACCTGGTCGAGTGTCGCGCGCGTGCTCGAGCAGGCGCCGCAGAAGCTCGACGAATACAGGGTGACGCTCAATTCGGCCATGCCGTCCTCCTCTCCTGCACAACCGAGGACGGCCCGCTCGGATTCCCCAGCGCCAGGATGCTCGGACGCCCCACGATAGAATCGATCGTCAACTGGAGGGAAATCCACATGCCAGCGATCGTCTTGATCGGCGCCCAGTGGGGCGACGAAGGAAAAGGTAAGGCGACCGACCTGCTCGGCAGCCGCGTCGACTACGTCGTCAAGTTCAACGGCGGCAACAACGCCGGCCACACGGTGGTGGTGGGCGACAAGAAGTACGCGCTGCACCTGCTGCCCTCGGGCATCCTCACCCCTGGTGTCACCCCGGTGATCTCCAACGGCGTCGTGGTCGACGTCGAGGTGCTGTTCAACGAGCTCGAGGCGCTGGGTTCGCGGGGCGTCGACGTGTCACGGCTGCTCGTCAGCGCCAACGCGCACGTCATCACCGCTTATCACCGCACCCTCGACAAGGTGACCGAGCGCTTCCTCGGCAAGCGCCAGATCGGCACCACCGGGCGCGGCATCGGGCCGGCCTACGCCGACAAGATCAACCGGGTCGGCATCCGCATCCAAGACCTCTTCGACGAGGGCATCCTGCGCCAGAAGGTCGAGGGCGCGCTCGACGTCAAGAACCACATTCTGGTCAAGGTGTACAACCGGCGCGCCATCGCCGCCGACGAGGTGGTCGACGAACTGCTCTCCTACACCGAGCGGCTGCGGCCGATGGTGGCCGACACCTCGCTGGTGCTCGACCGTGCCCTGAAAGACGGCAAAACCGTGCTCTTCGAGGGCGGCCAGGCCACCATGCTCGACGTCGATCACGGCACCTACCCGTTCGTCACCTCGTCGAACGCCACCTCGGGCGGAGCCGCCACGGGCTCGGGTGTCGCGCCCAACCGCATCGATCGCGTGATCGGCGTCGTGAAGGCGTACACCACCCGCGTCGGCGCCGGCCCGTTCCCCACCGAGCTCTTCGACGAGTCGGGCGAGTTCCTGCGCTCGCAGGGCTTCGAGTTCGGCACCACCACCGGTCGCCCGCGTCGCACGGGCTGGTACGACGCGCCGATCGCCCGCTACACCACCCGCATCAACGGTGTCACCGACTTCGTGCTCACGAAGCTCGACGTGCTCACCGGGCTCACGACCATCCCCGTCTGCGTCGCCTACGACGTCGACGGCGTGCGGGTCGACGAGGTGCCGGTCTCGCAGAGCGACTTCCACCACGCGGTGCCCATCTACGAGGAGTTCGAGGGCTGGAGCGAAGACATCACGGGCGTGCGCGAGTTCGGCGACCTGCCCGCGGCGGCGCAGCGCTATGTGCTCGCCCTCGAAGAGATGAGCGGATCGCGCATCTCGGCCATCGGTGTCGGCCCCGACCGCGACGCCATCGTCGTGCGGCACGACCTGCTCGAGTAGCGCCCGGGCGCGGGTCTGGCCGCGTCAGTCGGCGCGCGGCGGGGCGGTGGTGGCGCGGCGCACGAGCCGGGTGGGCAGCCGGATGTGCGTGGTGTCGGGCGTCTCCCCGTTCATCAGCTGTACCAGGAGACCTGCGGCGGCGGCGCCCATGGTCTGCATTGACTGCCGGATGGTGGTGAGCGGCGGCGTGAGCCGCGACGCCTCGGGCACGTCGTCGAAGCCGATCACCGAGAGGTCGCCTGGCACCTCGAGCCCGAGTTCGGCGGCGGTCTGGATGATCGCGATCGCCGAAAGGTCGTTGGCGGCGAACACCGCGGTGGGCCGGTTCGGCGACGAGAGCAGTGAGGCCGCCGTGCTCCTGGCCGTCTCGGACTCGTAGAGCCCGACCCGCACGAGCGACGGATCGAACGGGATGCGTGCCACCTCGAGTGCGCGGCGGTAGCCGGCATCCCGCAGCACGGAGGAGCGCAGGTCGGGCCGGCCCGACACGAAGGCGATGCGGGTGTGGCCGAGCTCGATCAGGTGGGTGGTGGCCTGCATCGCCCCGCCGAAGCTGTCCGACTCGACGGTCGGCAGATCGGCGCGCCCGGTGTGCGGGTCGACGGCGACTATCGGAACCTCGGTGTTCACACCGATGACCGTCGGCGTGACGATGATGGCGCCGTCGATGAGGGTGCCGCTCAGCCGGCTGAGCGAACGCTGCTCCCAGCCGGCGCCCTCGTGCTGGCGCGATGCGCTGTAGGCGAGCAGATCGAGCCGCGAGTCGTGCAGCGCCGAGGCCACGCCCTTGAGGATCTCGGCGCTGAACGGCTCGAAATCCGCCACCAGCACCCCGATCACACCGGTGCGCCGCGAACGCATGCTGCTGGCGATGAGGCTCGATTCGTAGCCGAGCTCCTGCACCACCTCGAGCACCCGCCGGGTGGTCTCGCTCGAGATGCCGTACCGCCCGTTGACCGCCTTCGACACGGTCGACACCGAGACGCCGGCGGCTGCGGCGACGTCTTGGATGGTCGTTCGTCGGCTCATCCGCACAGCATAGCGCGGCGATGGAAAATGTTTTCGAAAACGTTTGACACTCTCCGCGAGCCCGGCGAGGATTCTGGCACCGAGGGTGTTCCACACCACCCCGCACTTCACATCCCTGGCACCGCGACGACGATGGTGCCGCTCGACGAAGAGAACAGGTTGACCACATGAAGGCACGAAAGATCCTCGCCGGATCTGCGATCCTCGCTCTGGGGGCGCTCGGACTCAGCGCGTGCAGCGCCGGATCGGATTCCGGCTCGAGCGACGGCGCAGTGACCATGACGCTCTGGCAGAACTCCACCACCGGCCCGGGCAAAGCGTTCTGGGAGAAGACGGCAAGCGACTTCGAGGCGGCCAATCCGGGCGTCACCATCGACGTGCAGACCGTGCAGAACGAAGACCTCGACGGCAAGCTCCAGACCGCCATGAACTCCGGCGACGGCCCCGAGATCTTCCTCCAGCGCGGTGGCGGCAAGATGGCGGCCATGGTCGCCGCCGGCCAGGTGATGGACATCACCGACAAGATCTCGGCCGACGCCAAGAGCCAGATCCCCGAGGGCTCGTTCAAGGCCGAGCAGCTCGACGGCAAGACCTACGCCATGCCGGTCGCCGTGCTGCCGGGCGGCTTCTTCTACAGCCAGGACCTCTTCACGGCCGCCGGCATCACCGAGACGCCGACGACCGTCGACGACCTCGAGGCCGCCGCCCAGAAGCTCAAGGCCTCGGGCACCCAGGGCATCGCCCTCGGCGCGAAGGATGCCTGGCCCGCCGCGCACTGGTACTACTTCTTCGCGCTCCGCGAGTGCAGCCCCGACACCCTGGCCAAGGCCGCCGACGAGAAGAGCTTCGACGACGAGTGCTGGATCAAGGCGGGCGAAGACCTCGAGGCCTTCGCCGCCACCGATCCTTTCAACGAGGGGTTCCTGACCACTTCCGCTCAGCAGGGTGCCGGCAGTTCGGCCGGTCTGCTCGCCAACCACCAGGCCGGCATGGAGCTCATGGGCGCCTGGGACCCGGGAG
>BADC01000944.1 GCA_000333435.1 Corynebacterium-like bacterium B27
GGCCCCGATCATGCGCATGGTGGTCGACTTGCCGGCGCCGTTGGGGCCGAGGAATCCGGTCACCTGACCGGGCCGCACGGCGAAGTCGAGCGAATCGACCGCCGTCTTCGCTCCGTAGCGTTTGGTCAAGGATGTGGCCTCGATCATCGTTCTCCCGCTCTCGTGTGTCTGCGCTCTCTGCGCATCTCACACGCTACGGATCGGCACCGGCGAGCCCATCCCCCGCCGGTGCCGTCGTGTTCACCCGTTCTCTCGTACCGCAGTACCACCCGTGGGTGCTCCGACTCCGGTCTCAGCCTCCAGGTCGACGCCGAAGGTGTAGCTGCCGCTCGGATCGACCCGGATCTGGAACGACTTCAGTACGCGCGCTGCACGAAGCCAGAGCTGCCGAGCCTTCTCCGATGTGGAGATGATGCGCCGCAGGGTCAGATTGAGTTGCTTCGACAGAGCGGCGGCGAGAGATTGCCCGGGCGAAGCTTCGACCTTCACGACCAGAAGACCTAGCTCCTGGGCCTCCCGCCCGAACTGATTGAGCAAGACGGTCTTGCCCACCCCGCGAAGACCGGAGAGCACCCAGGGGCGCTGACCCTCTCCGGTCTGCCGGGATTCCCACAGCACCCCGACGAACTCGTCGATGAGCGCGGACCGACCTGCCAGCTCCGGCGGCACTCGGCCGGCACCTGGCTTGAATGGATTAGGAGTAGTCTCCACGAATCACAATCTATCAATGTTTATAAAGCTTTCCTTATTGAATCTGATCAAATCAGATCAGAGTGCCGACGCGGATTGGCGATCGGAGGGGCGGGTGCGGTGTAATCGGGGGAGGAGACGGAGCGGGGGAAGCGTGGGAACACTGGTGCTGGACGACGCGGTGCGCTGGGTGCGACGGCAGGTGGAGGAGGGGCCGCTGCCCGTCGCGGTGTTCGGCGTCGCCACGTCGGCCGGCACGCAGCACGTCAAGGCTTTCACCGGGAGCGACCCCCGCACGGCGCAGGTCGACGACCACTACGCACTGTTCTCGGTGTCGAAGCCGCTCTCGGGCATCGTGATCGCGCGCTCGGTCGAGCGCGGCGAGCTCTCCCTCCGGGCATCCTTGGCGTCGGCGTTCCCCGACGCGCCCCCGGCGAACGAGCCGTGGCGTGCGGGAATCCGGCTCGAGCACCTGCTCTCGCACACCGCGGGTCTCGCCGATCCGCCGCTCGACGACCCCCGCCCACTCGACGAGGCGCTCGACCGCGCCCGGCCCGACTTCGCGCCCGGCACCATGACGCGCTACTCGAACATCGCCTTCCACGGGGCGGCGCGCATCCTCTCCGCCGTCACCGGCCGCACGCTGCAGGATGAGGTCGAAGGCCTCTCCGCGGGCCTCACCTTCGACCCCGCGGCCGACCCGCACGAGGTGTTCGGGCAGGCGGATGTGGGGCTCGACTACGCCGCGATGGCGCGGCACCGGCATCCGGCCGCCGGCGTCAACGGCACCGCTGCGGGGCTGCTCGAGGTGGGCGGCTCGCTGCTGCGCGCGCTCGGCGGTGCGCGCGGCGAGGTGCTGCACCGCGAGACGCTGAGGGGCATGCTCGAGCCGCGCACCATCGGGCTGCCCGAGCCGGTGCCCGGCGACCCGCGGCGTGACTTCGGGCTCACCTGGAACATCCGCCAGGCCTCGACGGCGCTCCTGCACCGCAACGCGTTCGGGCACGAGGGCTGGTCGGGCAGTCAGTGGTGGCTCTACCCCGAGCTCGACCTCTGCTTCGTGCTGCTCACGAACCTGCTCGACGTGCGGCGGGTGGGCGTCGACCCCGACGAGCTGAACAACGCGGTCGTCGCCGCGAGCTGAGGGGGCGGCGGACCGCCGCCAGCGGGTGGTCAGTCGTAGAAGCCGGCCTGCTCGAGGCGGGCGAGCGCATCCGCCCGGCGCCTCACGCCGAGCTTGCGGTAGAGGTTCTGCACCTGGGTCTTCAGTGTGTTGAGCGACACGAAGGATCGCGCCGCGATCTCGCCGTATGACAAGGGCTCGCGGATGCTCGCGGCGAGCCGCTCCTCCGTCGGGGTCAGCGCCGGAAGCTGTGAGCGCCGGACATCGACCTCGGGCACGGCCGCCAGCCTGCGGCGCACCTCCTCGATCTCGGCCTGCGCATCCGGCCGGCGGCTCTGCAACCTCTCGAGGAGCTCGGCGACCTCGTCGCGCGGCAGGGTGAGCAGCGGCGTCGCCGATCCGGATGCGGTGATGAGGTGGAAGGCCTCCTCGAAGCTGTCGTCGGCGGCGGCGAGGTTGCCGAGGCGTTGGTGGGCGATCGCGCGCCGGAACAGCAGCGGCGGTATGGTGCGCAGGCAGTGATCGGCGCCGAGCCGGAGGCAGGGATCGGTCACCACCAGCGCCTCACGATTGCGGCCCAGTTGCAGCAGGGCCGCCGAGCGCTGCATGTCGAAGCACAGGGCGTGGCCGGGCGGGGAGACATGGTTCTCGAGCGCCGACAGGGCCCGGCGGGCGTCGCCCCGGGAGAGCAGCAGATCGGCGTAGATGCCCAGCACGAAGCCCTGCACCATGGAGAAGTCGTCGCCGCGGTCGGTGCTGTGGATGATCGAGACGAGCAGCGGGATCGCCCGGTTGAGGTCGCGGGTGAGGAGCAGGCCCATCGCCTCGGTCGCCGAGGCGGTGAGCTGCCAGGTGGGATCGAGCGGTGCAACGGTTCTGAGCGTGGTGGTGATGCGCTGCAGAGCCGCCACGTCGAATCCGGCGGATGCGACGAGGGTCTCGGCGAGCAGGAGCGGGTAGAACGCCTCGGTCTCTGCCCAGCCGTTCGCCTGCTGCAACTCGCGGCAGCGCAAGAGGCTCGCCTGGGCGTGCTCGTACTCGCCGTTGATGGCCCGGCTGAGGCCGAGCAGCGCCTGCGCGCGGAACTCGGCGGGCGCATCCCGCGAGTTCTCGGCGTTCACCGAGGATCGGGACGCGAACCGGGTCGCCCGGCGCGGCCAGCCCGCGGCCGCATACGCTTCGGCGACCGCGGCGAGGAGGGCGGTCGTCGTCGCCGCGCTGGCTCGTGCCGCGCGCCGCAGCGCGTTGTCGTCGAAGTGCTCCTCGGCCAGCGCGACCGCCTTCCGCACCCGTCCGGCGCGGGTGGCGGCGAGGATCAATCCGGTGAGGATGACGACCGAGCGCTCCGACCACACTTCCGGCGCCGCGCCGGACGCCATGGTGGCGAGCTCGTCCACGTCCGCCGGTGAGGCCGGCGGGGCGCCGGGCAGCGTGCTCGCCACGAGCCGGCCCGCCGTCAGGAAGGCCTTCGAGGGCGCGGGTGCTCCGTCGAACGACACTGCGCTCATGCGGCTCCTCCCCTCGCCACCATTCTCAGGCACTCGCGGGCCGCAATCGTCCACCGACCGGCGGGCGGCGGTCGGTAGTCTCGGGGGATGAGTTCGTTCGCCGTGCACGAGGTCGCGTCCGACGCCGAGGGGCCGTACGGGGTAGCGGTCACCGCCGATGGCGCGGTGTGGTGCACGCTCGTGCACGCGGGCGCGGTGCTGCGGGTGGTTCCGGATGCGTCGGGTGGGGTCTCGGTGCGCCGGTTCGAGTTGGTGAGCGACGCGGGCGGGGGCGAGCCGGCGCGGTCCGCGGTGGCTGCGGACGGTGCCGGCGGCGCGCAGACCGCGCAGGTGGCGGCCGCGGGCGAGGACTCCGTGTGGGTCACCGACACGGCGGGCGACGCCGTGCTGCTCGTCGGGCCCGAGGGCGTGCTGCGGCGCATCCCCGTGCCGACCGCCGGCGCGCAGCCCTTCGGCATCACCACCCAGGCCGACGGCACCGCCTGGTTCACCGAGCTCGGCCGCGACGCGCTGGGGCACATCGATCTGCTCGGGCGGGTCACCGAGTTCCCCTCCGGCACCCACGAGGGCTTCGTATCGATGATCGCCTCGGCCGGCGAGAGCCTGTGGTTCACGGCCAACCAGGCGAACGCGATCGGCTACATCCGCGGCGGCGACTCAGCGGTGCAGCTGTTCGAGCTGCCGACGCCGCACGCCGGCCCGGTCGGCGTCACGGTCGGTGCCGACGGCGCCGCGTGGTTCTGCGAGATCCTGGCGGGGGCGATCGGGCGCGTCGACCGCGCAGGGCGGGTGAGCGAGCATCCGTTGCCGTGGCACGAGTCGAAGCCGCACGCCATCGCGGCCGACCCCGCCGGCGGTTTCTGGGTGAGCCTCTGGGGCTCGAACCAGCTCGCCCGCCTCACCACTCCCGACGGTGAGGTGCACTTCGAGGTGCTCGACCTCCCCGGCGCGCACTCCGAGCCGCACGGCGTGCGGTCGCCC
>BADC01000943.1 GCA_000333435.1 Corynebacterium-like bacterium B27
GACGGGGATGATGCCCGACGATTGGTTCTCGATCTGCTTGATGGGTGCGCCGGCCTCGCGGATGTTCGACAGCAGCAGCGCAACGCCGCCGCCGCGCTTGACAGCCTGCAGCGCCGAGTTGATGCCGCGGGAGATGGACTCCCATGTTGTCTTCGATGCGCAGCAGGAAGCAGGAGACGAGTTCGCCGCGCTGCGCCTNGCCGGTGTTGAGGAAGGTGGGGGTGGCCGGCTGGAAGCGGCCGCCGATGATCTCCTCGACGAGGTTGGTGGCGAGCTGCTCGTCGCCCTGGGCGAGACCGAGCGCGGTCATCACCACGCGGTCTTCGAAGCGCTCGAGGTAGCGCTTGCCGTCGAAGGTCTTCAGCGTGTAGCTCGTGTAGTACTTGAACGCACCGAGGAAGGTGTCGAAGCGGAACTTCTTCGAGTAGGCGAGGTCGTTGAGCTGCTGGATGAACTCGAACGAGTACTGATCGAGCACCTCCTTCTCGTAGTACTCCTTCTCGACCAGGTAGTCGAGGCGCTCGCGCAGGTTGTGGAAGAAGACGGTGTTCTGGTTGACGTGCTGCAGGAAGTACTGCTTCGCGGCCTCTTTGTCCTTGTCGAACTGGATCAGTCCGTTCTCGTCATAGAGGTTCAGCATCGCGTTGAGCGAGTGGTAATCGAGCGCCGGCGCGGCTGTCGGCGCGTCGATCAGTGTTGCTTCCACAGTCTGTCCAATCTGATCTGGACGGCCTCTCGGTCATCCGGGGTTCCGAATACTTCGAATCGATAGAGGAGAGGCGCACCGGTTTTGCGCGCGACGATGTCGCCCGCAAGGCAGTACGCCTCGCCGAAGTTGGTGTTGCCCGCGGCGATGACACCGCGGATGAGCGACCTGTTCTCCTCGTCGTTGAGGAACTGGATCACCTGCTTGGGAACAGCTCCCAGCCCGTTGCCCCCGCCATACGTGGGGAGCACGAGAACGTAAGGCCGGGTGGCCTTCAGCTTCTCGTCGCGGGCGTGGAGCGGGATGCGCGACGCCGGCCGGCCGAGCGACTCGACGAAGCGGCGCGTGTTGCCGGAGACGCTCGAGAAATAGACGAGGTCTTCACTCATCAGTCATCTCAGCGGGCACAGCTCAGGCCAATGAGACGCCAGCTCAGCTGGCCGACAATCTGGCCAGTTCCTCGATCTTGTCGGGGCGGAAGCCCGACCAGTGGTCGCCCTCGCTGGTCATGACGACCGGAGCCTGCAGGTAGCCGAGCTCCTTCACCGTCTCGAGCGCCTTCTCGTCGACCGAGAGGTCGAAGATCTCGAACTCGAGGCCCTTGTTCTCGAGAGCGCGGTAGGTGGCAGTGCACTGCACGCAGGAAGGCTTCGTGTAGACCGTGATTGCCATGAGGAATGCACCTTTCTCGCAAGAGATAGAACGAACGTGAAATCTGGAGTTGACCGGCGCCGTATCCACTCGTTACCCCATGGAATCCACTGCTTTCGTGGCTTCTCTGCGCCGGGAGTTCAATACTACATATAGTTGGTCGCGATATCGAGCACCCCTAGATGAAGTGTTACACCCGTGTAATTATCCACAGGCCATCCACAGCTGTGCACAGCTTTTCAGGCCCTTCCATCCACAGCTCGAGTGGCGGAATTCCGGCCTTCTGCACCCGCCTGTGGAGAGCATCCGTCTGTTCTGTCGAGAATAAATCCAGCCACTGACATTCACGCCGCTCGGCGTGTCGCGCGCACCCTCCGGACGACGGTCACGGCGAGCGCCGCCACGGCCAGAAGAAGAGGGACGAGGAGGTTCGCTCCGGCGAGCAGCACGAGACCCGCGACCAGCACTACCGACACCGCCGCGAGCCACCAGCTGACGCTGAACCGCGGCAGCAGGCGGAGCGCGGCGACGACGGCGAGCGCATACACCGCCACCATGCTCGAGGTGTGGATGAGGATGAACGGGGTCAGCTCACCGCCGCTCAGCACCATCGCCGTGTAGTAGAGAGCGACCAACAGCGCCACCAGGCCGAGCGCCCGCCGCGGCACCGCGCCGGGTTCGGCGCCCTTGCCGAGCCAACGCGGGAGGTCGCCGTCGCGGCCGAGCGACGCGCCGAGCTTCGCGAACGCCGCGGCGTAGGCGTTCATCACGCCGAGCGCGACCACCACCGCGATCGACGCCACCACCACCCGGCCGCCGGCGGGCGCGGTCTCCTCCACCAGATCGAGCAGCGGCACGGCGGAGTCGGCCGCACCCTCGCCGAGCACCGCGACCGTCACGATCTGCAACCCCAGGTAGCAGGCGCCCACCACGACGATCGCGATCGCGGTCGCCCAGGGGATGGTGCGCCGTGGTCGCCGGAACTCCCCCGCGATGTGCGTCACCGCCTCCCAGCCCGCGAACGCCCACACGAACAGGCTCCACGCCAGGCCGACGCCTGCCCAGCCGTGCGGCAGCAGCGGGGTGAAGTTCCCCCCCAGCCCGCGGGTGCGGCGAGCACCACCACACCCATCACGACGGCGACCAGCGCGCCCGACAATCCGAGCTGCACCTTGCCCGAGAACCGGAGCCCGAACAGGTTGAGCACGAACGGCGGGACGAGCAGCACTGGCCCGAGCACGAATGCGGCCCACTGCGGCAGCCCGAGCACGGCCGACACGTACTCGCCGCCGAGGAGCGCCAGCACGGGGGTGCCGACACAGACGCCGAAGAAGAACCAGTAGCCGGCCATCCGTGCCGCCGTCGGCCCGAGCGCGAGCCGCACGAAGGTGGCGACGCCACCGGCATCCGGATGCCGCGACGCCAGCGCCGCGAAGGTGCCCGCCAGGGGCACCGACAGCACGATGAGCGCCACCACCGCGAGGATCGACCCCGGCCCGGCAGCGCCCGCCGCGAGCGCCGGGAGCACGAGGATGCCCGTGCCGAGCACCGCCGCGATGTACAACGCCGACCCTTGAGCGAGCCCGACGCCGGGAGCGTGCGCCCGCACGCCCGCAGCGGGAACGGCTGAATGGGCGACGACCGGGCGCGAACTGCTCACCCGCCCAGCATCGCCCACCGACCGCCCGCGACGGAATGGCAGAGGTGCCAGAGTTCGCCCACATCCTGCCAGCAGTTCGCCCGAGCGATGACGACGACCGCGAAGGTGCCGATTCGTCGAGCGATCTCCCGAAGCTTCGACACACCGGCACAGCACGCCGCGCCCGGAGGCCCCTACGCTCGCACCATGTCGAACTCAGCCTCCTCCGCACTGCCCGTCGTGCCGCACTGGATCGACGGCGCCGAGTACGCCGGCCGCTCCGGCCGCACCGCCCCCGTCTTCGACCCCGCGCTCGGGGTGGTGACCAAGGAGGTCGCCCTTGCCGACGCCGACGAGATCGCGGCGGCCATCGCGAGCGCCAAGGCGGCCCTCCCCGCCTGGCGCGAGCTCTCGCTCACCCGCCGGCAGGCCGTGCTGTTCGCCTTCCGGGAGCTGCTGAACGCCCGTAAGGACGAGCTGGCCGAGATCATCACGTCCGAGCACGGCAAGGTTCTCTCCGACGCGCTCGGCGAGATCACCCGCGGCCAGGAGGTGGTCGAGTTCGCCACCGGGCTCGCGCACCACCTCAAGGGCGAGTACTCCGAGCAGGTCTCGACCGGCATCGACGTCTACTCCACCAAGCAGCCGGTCGGCGTCGTGGGCATCATCAGCCCGTTCAACTTCCCGGCCATGGTGCCGATGTGGTTCTTCCCGATCGCGATCGCGGCGGGCAACACGGTCATCCTGAAGCCCTCCGAGAAAGACCCGAGCGCGGCGCTCTGGCTCGCCGCACTGTGGAAGGAGGCGGGCCTGCCCGACGGCGTCTTCACGGTGCTGAACGGCGACAAGGCGGCGGTCGACGGCCTCCTCACCAGCCCGGATGTCGCTGCGATCTCGTTCGTGGGCTCGACCCCGATCGCGCAGTACGTGTACGAGACCGGCACCCGGCACGGCAAGCGCGTCCAGGCGCTCGGCGGAGCGAAGAACCACATGCTGGTGCTGCCGGATGCCGACCTCGACCTGGTCGCCGACTCGGCGATCAACGCCGGGTTCGGCTCGGCCGGCGAGCGGTGCATGGCCATCTCGGTCGTCGTGGCCGTGGAGCCGGTGGCCGACGCCTTGATCGGCAAGATCGCCGAGCGGATGTCGACCCTCGTGACCGGGGACGGCCGTCGCTCCTGCGACATGGGCCCCCTGGTGACGGAGGCGCACCGGGACAAGGTCGCCTCGTACATCGAGGTCGCCGAGCAGGACGGCGCGAGCGTTGTGGTGGATGGTCGCGCCGTCCGTCCCGACGGCGATCCGAACGGGTTCTGGCTCGGCCCGACCCTGATCGACGCGGTCCCGACCACCAGCCGGGTCTACACCGAGGAGATCTTCGGCCCGGTGCTCTCGGTGGTGCGGGTGGCGAGTTACGACGAGGGCGTGCAGCTGATCAACGCCGGCGCCTTCGGCAACGGCACCGCGATCTTCACCAACGACGGCGGAGCCGCGCGGCGGTTCCAGAACGAGGTGCAGGTCGGCATGATCGGCATCAACGTGCCGATTCCGGTGCCGGCCGCCACCTTCTCGTTCGGTGGCTGGAAGTCGTCACTGTTCGGCGACACCAAGGCGCACGGCGCCGAGGGCGTGCGCTTCTACACCCAGCAGAAGGCCATCACGAGCCGCTGGCTCGACCCCTCGCACGG
>BADC01000942.1 GCA_000333435.1 Corynebacterium-like bacterium B27
AGGCGACCGGCGAACCGGGATCGTAACTGTGGGCCGAGATGCCCGCCGACACGCCATAGCGGTCGGCGCCGTCTATCCGCTCGACGAGCGACTCCGAGAGCTCTTCCCCGCTCACCGCCCGAGGTATCGCGGCGTGATCGGGTGGGGGCGCCGCGAACGCGGCGGTCGAACCACCGGCGAGCACGAGCACGACGGCGATCGCAGCGCCGGCACCGGCGGCCGGCGAGAGGAGGCGGGAGGGGCGGGACGAGTGACTGTTCGATCTGGTCATGAGCTGACGATATGTCGGCTTCCGCGACCACCGAGGGCCGGCGCCCAATCTGTGGACAACGCGCCATCCGCCTGGGCCTGTGGACAACATGCAACAATGACGTATGCCGCAGGACCCCGCCGCCGCGCATCCGGCAGCCCATTTCACCGCTCACTTCACCGACGAAGTCGGCGTGACGATCACCTACTACGGGTGGACGGTGCCGAACCCGAAGGCGGTCGTCCAGATCTCCCACGGCGTCGGCGAGCACGCCCTCCGCTACGGCACCCTCGCCGCCGATCTGAACACCGCGGGCTACAGCGTGTACGCCGCCGACCAGCGGGGCCACGGCGCGACAGGACTCGCCCAGCATGGCGACGACCGCAGCCGGCTCGGCGACCTCGGCGAGGGCGGACTGCGGGCGACGGTCGACGACATCCGTCAGTTGGGCGTGCAACTCGGTCGCGAGCATCCGGACGTCCCCCTCATCGTGCTCGGGCACAGTTGGGGCTCGTTGATGGTGCAGAAGCTCGTCAACACACCCGCGCTGCGCCACTACTCCGGCGTCGTGCTGAGTGGCACGGCGTACCGGATGCCCGGCCACATGGACGGCGGCGACCTCACTCGCAAGCACCGCCCCGGCCGTGGGCAGGGCAACGGGTACGAGTGGCGAGCCGGGACATCGCCGCCCAGAGCGGCCGCCGA
>BADC01000941.1 GCA_000333435.1 Corynebacterium-like bacterium B27
ATCGAACGGGCCGACATGACGGCCCGGCTGCTCGCCACGCGGTCGCTCACCGAGGCCTCCGGCCCGTCGTGGACGACCATTCTGCGCTCGTGCGGGGCGTACGAGGCGTACCTGCGGACATACCGGGGTGTGCCCTCGGCGCGCAACGCAGCCGAGTTCCTCCTGCTCGACCGGCTGTTCCCTCGCTCGATCCTCTACTCCGTGACCCGGGCCGAGCAGTGCCTGCGTGACCTCGCTCCCCGGAACGAGCGGGTCGGAGTCTCCGACAGCGCCCAACGGTTGCTCGGACAGATCCGCTCGCAACTCGAGTACCGGCCGATCACCGACATCTTGCAGGAGCTGCCGCGCCACATGGACGGTGTGCAGGAGGCCACGAGCGCGGCATCGGAGGCGGTTCGTCAACGGTACTTCCCCACGAACGCTGCACCGAGCTGGATCGGGGAAAGCGCATGAAACGTCTCCGCATCCGCCACGTCACCGGCTACCGCTACGAAGGGGAGGTGCAGGCCTCCTACAACGAGGCGCGCATGCTGCCTGTCTCGTCTGAGGGCCAGTTCGTGCTGCACTCCTCGCTCGAGATCGCGCCCGTCTCCTCCTCGCACAACTACGTGGACTACTGGGGCACCCGGGTCTCGTCGTTCGAGATTCTGACGCCGCACCGCGAGCTCTCGCTCACCGCGACCTCTCTGGTGGAGGTGCGACCCCGCACCCATGAGCCGCACCCGATCGACTGGGACTCGCTGGCCGCCGCGGCCGCGCAGGCCACGAGTCAGGTGGAGCAGACGAAGCAGACCCGGCTGACCGAGCCGGCCGCCGACCTCGCCGCTCTCGCGGAGGAGATCGCCGCGAGGCACGACTCGCCCTGCGACGCCGCCCTCGAGATCTGCACCGAGATCGGCCGGCGCGTCGAGTACGTTCAGGGTGTGACGGGGGTGCAGTCCACCTCGCGCGAGGCGTGGCTCGACAAGCGCGGCGTCTGCCAGGACATCACGCACATCGCGATCGGCGCCCTGCGGTCGGTGGGCATCCCGGCCCGGTACGTCTCCGGCTATCTGCACCCGAAGCCGGACGCCGCGATCGGTGAGACGATCGCCGGTGAGTCCCACGCCTGGGTGGAGTGGTTCTGCGGCGAATGGCGCGGCTTCGACCCCACCAACTCCATCGAGATCGGCGACCGCCACGTGATCGTCGGCCGGGGCCGCGACTACAACGACGTGGCGCCGCTGCGCGGCGTCTACGCCGGGCCGTTCGGGTCGAAACTGTTCGTGACCGTCGAGATCACGCGCGAGTCGTGAGCCGTCACCGGCCGGGATGCCCACGGTCATCACCGCCGGAGGAAGTCGCGGAGCTGCTCGAGGGTCGCGCTCGAGACGGATGCCGTGCCGCCGAGCACGACGATGCGGTGCGGCCGTAGCCGATCGAGCTCGACGCCCACGGACGACGGCACCGCGTCGGCGGTGACCAGCAGCATCGGCGCGGCGTTCGCGATCGCGGCAGCGCCGCCGGAGAGGGCGTCGCCGAACACCGTGCCCGAGGCGACGTAGACCGTCTGCGCGCTCGGCGGGAAGGCGTCGGCCGAGATCGCGGCCGACACGGCGTAGCGGTCCGGCGCGTCGATGCGACTGGTCGTCGCCATCGACCGCAGGGTCGTCACCACCGAATCGGAGATGCTGCTCGTGCCGCCGAGGACGACGATCTTGCCCGGAGCCAGGCGCCGCAGCTCGTCGGCGACGAGGGTGGGGACGGCGTCGTGCGTCACGAGCAGGACCGGGCCGCACAACCTCCCGGCCGCCGCCGATCCGGACAGGGCGTCGGAGAACGACGTGCCCGACGCGACGTACGCCACGGGACGATGCGACCCGAACACCCGCGCCGAGACGGCGGCGGAGACCTCGTAGCGGTCGGCGCCCGACACCCGGGTCACCGAGGTCGGAAGGCG
>BADC01000940.1 GCA_000333435.1 Corynebacterium-like bacterium B27
CGGTGACCCGGCGGCTCGTCGTCACCGACGTCGGCTGTTTTCCGCACGCCGAAGCCCATGGTCGTCATCGCCCGAACGGGGCGCAGGAGACCATCGTCATCGTGTGCGTCGGGGGCTCGGGCTGGGTGGAGGCGGCCGGTGTACGCACCCGCGTCGGCCCGTCGACCGCGGTCGTCATCCCGAGCGGGGTGCCGCATTCCTACGGTGCCACGGACGACGATCCATGGACGATCTGGTGGTGCCATGTGCGGGGGAGCGACGTGGCGGAGCTGATCGCGGCGGCGGGGTTCGACGCCACCCGCATCGCTCTGCCGCTGCCGGCCGCCGACCGGCTCACCGCCATGCTCGACGAGATCACCACCGCCCTCGAGCGCGACCAGTCACCCACCCGCCTCCTGGCCACCGCGGGCATGGCATGGCGGATGCTCACCCAACTCGCCGTCGACCGCCGCCTGCCCGAGCAGGGCGAGCCGCTCGAGCGGGCGCTGCGCTACCTCGAGGAGCGGGTCGACGGCGCCATCCGCGTGCCCGAGCTCGCCGCCCTGGTGGGCGTCTCGCCCTCTCACCTCACCGCGCTCTTCCGCGAGGCGACCGGCGGCGGGGTGCTGGCGCACCACACGGCCCTGAAGATGGCGCGGGCGCGCCGGCTGCTCGACACGACGACACTGTCGATCGCGGCCGTGGGCCGCGAGATCGGCATGCACGACCAGTTCTACTTCTCGCGGCAGTTCCGGCGCACCCACGGCGTCAGCCCCTCGGCGTACCGCGCCCACCGCAAGGGGTGAGCGCGCGAACACCCTTTGCGCCCACAGGGAGCGTGGAATATGTTGTNCACGANNACTTTTACTTGGCCCGCACGCCCCAGGAGACCACCAATGACGCTCGTCGCCGGCATCGATTCGTCCACCCAGAGCTGCNAGGTCGTCATCCCGCGACCTCGCCACCGGCGAGCTCGTGCGGCAGGGCCGCGTCGGGCATCCGGCCGGCACCGAGGTCGATCCGCAGGCCTGGTGGAGGGCGCTCGGCGAGGCCGTGGCCGCTGCCGGTGGCCTCGACGATGTGGCCGCGGTGGCCGTCGCGGGGCAGCAGCACGGCATGGTGGTGCTCGATGCCGCGGGCGAGGTCATCCGCCCCGCACTGCTCTGGAACGACACCCGCTCCGCTCAGGCCGCGCGAGACCTGATCGAGGAGTTCGGCGCGACCGAGCTCGCGGCGCGCACCGGCTCGGTGCCGGTCGCCTCGTTCACCGCCACGAAGCTGCGCTGGCTGCGTGACGCCGAGCCCGAGGCGGCAGCCCGGGTGGCCGCCGTCGCCCTGCCGCACGACTGGCTGACCTGGCGCCTGCGGGGCTTCGGGCCCGCAGCCGTCAGCCCGCTCGGCCCGGTGCTCGACGAGCTCGTGACCGATCGTTCCGACGCGAGCGGCACCACCTACTGGAGCCCCGCTGCCGGCGAGTACGACCGCGCCCTGCTCGAGGCGGCGCTCGGGCACGACGCCGTGCTGCCGCGGGTGCTCGGCCCGGCCGAGTCGGCGGGGGCCACCGTGGCGCTCGAGGGCGCGGACGGCGGACCGGTCGTGCCGGCCGGCCTCGTGGTGGGCCCGGGCGCGGGCGACAACGCGGGCGCGGCCCTCGGTCTCGGCGCCACCGAGGGGGATGTCGTGGTGTCGATCGGCACGAGCGGAACGGTCTTCGCCGTCACCGACGCCCCGTCGGCCGACGAGACCGGCACCGTCGCCGGGTTCGCGGATGCGTCGGGCGCGTACCTGCCGCTCATCGCCACGCTCAACGCGGCCCGCATCCTCGACGCGACCGCCGCGCTGCTCGGTGT
>BADC01000939.1 GCA_000333435.1 Corynebacterium-like bacterium B27
CCCGTCACCGTGCCGCAGCCGGGGGAGTACGTGGCCGACGGCGCCGCCGTGCAGCCCGGCTGGGTGCTGACCGGCGCGCGCCCGGAGTGGCCGGTGTCGGTGGTGGCGACGCCCGCCCCCGACTTCCGGCCGCGCATCCGCGAGCAGTACGCGGCACACGCGGTGCGTGCCGCCGGCTGAGGCCGGGCCGCACGTCGGCTATTTGCATTAACACAACTACTCGTGCGAGAGTAGTCGCGTGTCATCCATCCGTCTCTTCATCCTGGGCACCCTCGACTCCGAGGGGCCGATGCACGGCCACCAGCTGCGGCTGCTGGCCGAGGAGGAGCGCATCCACCTCTGGACCGACGTCTCGGTCGGCTCGCTCTACGGCGCCATCAAGCGGCTGGCGAACGAGGGGTTGATCGTGGGCCTCCGCTCCGAGCGTGAGGGGTCGTACCCCGAGCGTGTCGTCTACGACATCACCGATGCGGGCCGCCGCGCACTGTCGACACTCCGGGAGACCGGGCTGAGTGCGGTCGAGTTCCGCAACGACCCGTTCGACCTGGCGATGGCCCGGCTCGACCCGGACGCGCTCGACTCCTTGCCGCACGTGCTCGAGACCCGGCTGCTCGCGCTGAGGTCGAAGCTCTCCGAGCAGGAGTTCCTGGCGCAGGCCGCCGCACCACACCTCTCCCGAGCCGAGACGTGGGTGATGCAGCACCGGATCGACCGGCTGCGCGCCGAGGTCGACTCGCACGAGCGGTTGCTCGCCCTCCTTCCCGACATCATCGCCGACGAACTGGCCCGAAAGGCATCCCACCATGACTGACGTCTCCTCCTCCACCGCCGGGTCGCCCCCGGCGCCCGCCGTGCCGCGTCGCGCCTGGCAGGCGCTCGTCGTGCTGCTCGCGGCCATGTTCATCGCGCTGCTCGACACCACCATCGTGAACGTGGCGCTGCCGAGCATCCGCACCTCCATCGACGCCTCCGAGGCCACACTCTCCTGGATCATCTCGGGCTACGCCCTGGCGTTCGGCCTCGCCCTCATCCCGGCCGGCCGCATCGGCGACCGCATCGGCCACAAGTGGGTGTTCTTCACCGGCCTCGCGCTCTTCACCGTCGCGAGCCTGGCCTGCGGGCTGTCGCAGAACGACCTGCAACTCGTCGTCTCGCGGGTGGTGCAGGGGCTCGCCGGCGGGATGTTCGTGCCGGCCGTCACGGCCTACATCCAGCTGCTCTTCCCGTTCCGCTCGCGCGGCAAGGCATTCGCCATCATGGGCGCCGTGATCGGGGTCTCCTCGGCTCTCGGCCCGATCGTGGGCGGGCTGATCATCCAGGCCTTCGGGGCCGACGAGGGCTGGCGGCTGGTCTTCGGCGTCAACCTGCCGATCGGTCTCGCCACCCTCGTCGCCGCGATCTTCCTGCTGCCCGGCCGCCGGGAGTCGGATGCGGTCTCCGCATCGATCAACGGCGGTGCCCGCCCCAGGGCGCAGGCCGGCGGCGGCATCGACTGGGTCGGCCTCGTGCTCGTCTCGGCCGGCCTCGTGGCACTGCTCGTGCCGCTCATCCAGGGCGAAGACGAGGGGTGGCCGCTCTGGACCTTCCTCTCGCTCGCCGCGGGAGCGCTCCTCATCGTCGCCTTCGGAGCCTGGGAGGTGGCCTACTCGAAGCGCGGGCGCAGCCCGCTCGTGCCGCCGCGGCTGTTCCGCCACCCGTCGTTCACGGGCGGGGTGGTGCTCGCGCTGGTGTACTTCGCGGCGTTCACGAGCATCTTCTTCACCATCTCGATCCTCTGGCAGGCCGGTCTCGGCCACACCGCGCTCGAGTCGGGCGTGGTGTCGATCCCCTTCGCGATCGGCTCGATCGTCGGCTCCTCGCAGAGCAA
>BADC01000938.1 GCA_000333435.1 Corynebacterium-like bacterium B27
AGGAGATCGGCTTCTGGGGCAACGTCGTGCCGAAGCACGTGTTCGAGAAGGCGGCCTCGGTGGCCGAGTTCCCGAACGACGGATCGGACGGCGGCTGGGTGGGCGCCGGCCCCTTCACGCTGCAGAAGGTGCAGGTCGGTCAGAGCTACGAGCTCGACCGGGTGGAGGACTACCCGCTGGTGGAGGGTGGCACGCCCATCCCCGCCAAGGTCGTCTACCGCGTGTTCCCCGACGTCAACACCGAGATCCTGGCGCTGCAGAGCGGCGAGGTCGACGCCATCGCGAACGCGCTGCCCCCGGCACAGGTCGAGCAGCTGAAGAGCTCGCCCGGCATCACGGTCGAAGAGGTCACCGGCCTCGGCTATGCGCACATGACCTACAACATGAACAACCCGGATCTGGCGAAGGTCGAGGTGCGCCAGGCTCTGGCCCACGCCGTCGACTACGACGCGATCCGCACGGTCGTGCTGCAGGGTCAGGCCGTCTCCACCGGATCGAGCCCGTTGATGCCCGTGCTGAGCGACTACTACGACGACTCGCTCACCGAGTACGAGTTCGACACCGACAAGGCGCGGGACCTGATGGAGAAAGCCGGTTACACGGCCGACTCCAACGGCAACTTCCCGGTCTCCTTCCGGCTGATCTACTCGCTGCAGGACAGCGTGACCAGCCAGTGGGCGCAACTCGTGAAGGACTCGGCCGCCCAGGCCGGCATCACCATCGAGCTGCAGGGCACCGAACGCAACACGTACCTGGCGCAGACCAACAAGGGCGACTTCGACATCTACGCCGGCAACTTCGCCATCATGGACGACCCGGTGACGAACTTCACCCTCGCGTACCTGCCGGGCGGCGCGATCAACTACACCTACGTCGACGACCCGCAGCTGAACGATCTCATCGCCAAGGCCGCGGTCACGAGCGACCAGGACGAGAAGATCGACATCATGCGCCAGGCGGCGAAGATCGTGCACGACAACGTCTACGACAACATCATGTACACACAGAATCTGTACTTCGCGCACAGCGACAAGTGGGACGGATTCATCACCCAGCCGAGTGAGCTGCTGTCGATCGTGAACCCCGAGTCACTCGCCAGCGCCCACAAGGTGAACTAGCAGGAGGGCAGCTCGCGTGCCTCGTTCGTCATTCATCCTCCGGCGCCTCGGCAGGGCCGTGTTCACGATCTGGTTCGCCGTGACCGTGACCTTCCTCCTGCTGCGGCTGCTCCCCGGAGACCCGGCACTGGCGGTCGCCAGTCCGAACATGACGGACGACGCGCGGGCTGCCCTGCTCACCCAGTACGGGCTCGACAAGCCCCTGATCGTGCAGTACGGCCTGTACCTCGTGCAGCTCGTGCAGGGCAACTTCGGGGTCTCCTTCACGCAGTCCGTCCCGGTGATGGACGTGCTGCTGCAGCGCCTGCCCTGGACGCTGCTG
Organism: Corynebacterium-like bacterium B27; assembly: GCA_000333435.1. GTDB lineage: Bacteria > Actinomycetota > Actinomycetes > Actinomycetales > Microbacteriaceae > Herbiconiux. Next base: position 1,441 of record BADC01000938.1, read on the forward strand.
CTCACCGTGACGGCGCTCGTGCTCACCACCGCCATCGGCATCCCGCTCGGCGTGCTCGCCGCCTCCAAGCGCGGCGGCGTGCTCGACAAGATCGTGCAGGTCATCG
>BADC01000937.1 GCA_000333435.1 Corynebacterium-like bacterium B27
CGATCATCTTGCGAACGGTCTCGGCCTGCGCGCTGTCGCCGTACTTGACCTTGTCGAGTTTCGTGACGCCGTCGACGAGCATCGCCACCTCGTCACCGAAGTCGTGACGCACCATCTCGAGCGAGTAGTCCGTGTCTTCGACGGTGTCGTGCAGCAGCGCCGCGGCCACGGCCTTCGAGCCCAGCCCGAGCTCGGCGAGGATCTGCGCCACCGCGACCGGGTGAGTGATGTACGGCTCGCCGCTGCGGCGCTTCTGACCGTCGTGCGCCCGTTCGGCGGCCGCGTAGGCGCGCTCCACGATCGTGAGGTCGGCCTTCGGGTGGTTGGCGCGCACCGTGCGGATGAGGGTGTCCACGGCCCCGGCGGGCTGAGCGCGCGAGAACAGTCGCGGCACCAGACGGCGCAGCGTAGCGGTCGACGTCGTGCCGGTTTCGGTCATGTCAGGCCTCCACCACGATTATCCCCCAGCGCGCGGGCGTCGATGCACGCCCGGTTGCGCTGTGGGCGAGCAGCTCAGGCCTCGACCGAAGCCGAAGCCGAAGCCGGCGCCGCGGCGGACTGCGTCGAGCGCTGCCGGTCAGCCAGCACCCGCGCGTCGTGCTTCTTGATCTTCGCCTCGTTCGACCGGAACTGCACGTAGATCGGCGACGCGATGAAGATCGTGGAGTAGGTGCCCACGATGATGCCGATGAGCAACGCGAGCGAGATGTCCCGCAGCGTCGAGGCGCCGAGCACGAACGAGCCGATGATGAGGATCGACGCCACCGGCAGGGCCGCCACGATCGAGGTGTTGATCGAGCGAACCAGCGTCTGGTTCACGGCGAGGTTCACCATCTCGGCGAAGGTCTGCGTGCCCCGCTCCCCCATCGCCGCCGTGTTCTCCCGGATCTTGTCGAACACCACACCGTGTCGTACAGCGAGTAGC
>BADC01000936.1 GCA_000333435.1 Corynebacterium-like bacterium B27
TGAGCACCCAGCCACCGCGAGCGTCATCGCGGGTGGCGGTGGAGCGGATGGCCGCCAGATCGCTGCCGGCCCCGGGCTCCGACCAGGCCTGCGCCCAGATCAGCGAGCCGTCGGTCATGGCGGGCAGGTAGCGTCGCTGCTGCTCGGGGGTGCCGTGCTCGAACAGGATCGGGGCGAGCAGCGAGATGCCGTTCTGCGCCACCCGGGTCGGTGCGCCCGAGCGGTAGTACTCCTCCTCGAACAGCACCCACTCCACCAGGCTCGCGTCGCGGCCGCCGAACTCCTGCGGCCAGGCCACGACCGACCAGCCGCCCGCAGCCAGCTCGGCCTCCCACTCACGGTGGGCGCGGAAGCCGTCCTCGGTGTCCATCGACGGCAGGCCCGCCGGCACATGTTCGGCCAGCCAGGCGCGCGCCTCGGCGGCGAAGGCCTGCTCGGCCTCGGTCAGGTCGAGGTTCATCGGCCGGCCTCCGCATCCTTGATGCGGCGCACGTCCACCCCACCGAGCGAGTCGCCGCCCACCTCCGCGTTGTGCGCGTGGGCCGCGTGGTGCAGGCCGAACACCGAGTCCATGCCGGCGCGGAGCCCCTGCAGGTCTTCGGCCTGGTTCACCGCCTTCTTCGCCAGGGCGAGGCCGAGTCGCGGCATCTCGGCGATCCGCTCCGCCAGCTGCAGGGTGCGCTCCTCGAGCTCGGCGCGCGGCACGACGTGGTTCACCATGCCGAGTTCGTAGGCGCGGGCCGCGGGCATCCGCTCGCCCGTGAACAGCATCTCCTTCGCCGCGCGCGGGTTGGTGACCCACGGATGCGCGAAGTACTCCACCCCCGGAATGCCCATGCGCACGACTGGGTCGCTGAAGAAGGCGTCGTCGGCGGCCACGATGAAGTCGCACGACCATGCCAGCATCAGGCCGCCCGCGATGCAGGCGCCCTGCACCATTGCGATGACAGGCTTCGGGATCTCGCGCCAGCGCCGGCACATGCCGAGGTACACCTCGGACTCGCGGGCGAAGCGGGAGTCGACTCCGGCGGCCGGAACGTGGTCCCACCAGATGACCGCCTTGCGCTCGAAGCTCTGGTCGATGTCGCGGCCGGGGGTGCCGATGTCGTGGCCCGCGCAGAAATGGTCGCCGTTGCCACCGAGCACGATCACCTTCACCGCGTCGTCGTCGACGGCGCGCACGAAGGCGGCGTCGAGCGCGTAGGTGACCCGGGAGTTCTGGGCGTTGCGGTACTGCGGCCGGTTGAGCCGCACGAACGCGACCGGGCCGCGCACCTCGTAGGTGACGACCTCTTCATCGGTGACCGCCGGATCCGTCGATTCGGGGGCGTCGGGGGCCATGCGAGCTCCTCTCTGAACTCCAGACCAAACATTTGCTTGGTTTCTGTTAGCATACGGGAGACGGATGCCGAAGGCCAATGACGGCCGGACCGGAGAATGACGACGTGACGACGGAACAAGCGGCCGACGACGAGCTGCGGCAGGAGATCCGCGACTGGCTGGCGAGCAATCTCACCGGCCGGTTCGCCGCCCTGCGTGGCCTCGGCGGGCCCGGCCGCGAGCACGAGGCCTTCGAGGAGCGACTCGAGTGGAACCGGCCCTCGCCGCCGGCGGCTGGACCTGCGTGGGCTGGCCGGTGGAGTTCGGCGGCCGCGGGCTCTCGCTCGCCCAGCAGGTGATCTTCCACGAGGAGTACGCGAAGGCGAACGCTCCCGGGCGGGTGAACCACCTGGGCGAGGAACTGCTCGGGCCCACGCTGATCGAGCTCGGCACCGACGAGCAGCGCGCCCGGTTCCTGCCGAAGATCGTGGCCGTGGAGGAGCTGTGGTGCCAGGGCTACTCCGAGCCCGGCGCCGGCTCCGACCTCGCCGCCGTCTCGACCCGCGCCCGGCTCGTCGACGGGCGCTGGGTGATCAACGGCCAGAAGATCTGGACCTCGCTCGCCCAGCAGGCCGACTGGTGCTTCGTGGTGGCGCGCACTGAAGAGGGCAGCGCCCGGCACCACGGCCTCTCCTACCTGCTCGTGCCGATGGACCAGCCGGGCGTGGAGGTGCGGCCGATCATCCAGCTCACCGGCACCTCGGAGTTCAACGAGGTGTTCTTCGACGACGCCGAGACGGCCGCCGACCTCGTCGTGGGCGAGGTCGGCGGCGGCTGGGCGGTGGCCATGGCCACCCTCGGCTACGAGCGCGGGGTGTCGACACTGGCGCAGCAGATCGCGTTCCGGCGGGAGCTCGACGCGGTGATCGCGGCCGCACGGGCATCCGGAACGATCGACGACCCGGTCGTGCGCGACGGCATCGCCGAGGCCCAGGTCGGTCTCGAGGTGATCCGTCTGCACGCCCTGCGCACGCTCGGCGGCGAGCAGGGCTACAACGCCTCCGTCACCAAACTGCTCTGGGCGCAGTGGCGCCGATCGCTCGGTGAGCTCGCCATGGCGGCGGCCGGCCCGCTCGCGCTCACCGTGAGCGAAGCGCCGTACGAGCTCGACGAGCTGCAGACCCTGTTCCTGTTCAGCCGGGCCGACACCATCTACGGCGGCTCGGACGAGATCCAGCGCAACGTGATCGCCGAGCGGCTGCTCGGCCTGCCGAGAGAGGCCCGCCCGTGACCCGAATCCGACTCGCCCCGCCGGAGTACCTTCCCCCGCACGACCTGTTGCGCGGCCGGCATGTGGTGGTGACCGCGGCCGCCGGTGCGGGCATCGGCTCGGCGACCGCCGTCCGGTGCCTCGAGGAGGGTGCCGCGACGGTGGTGATCGGCGACACCCACGCCGGGCGACTGGCCGCGGCCGAGGAGGAGCTCGCCGAACGCTTCGGGGCCGACCGGGTGCGGTCGCAGGTGTGCGACGTGACCGACGAGTCGCAGGTGGAGGCCCTGCTCGACCTCGCCGAAGCATCCGGTGGCCTCGACGTGATGATCAACAACGCCGGGCTCGGCGGCACGGTCTCCATTCTCGAGATGACCGACGAGCAGTGGTCGAAGGTGCTCGACGTGACGCTCGGCGGCACGTTCCGCTGCGTGCGGGCGGCGGCCCGGCGGATGGTCGCGGCCGGCACCGCGGGCGTGATCGTGAACAACGCCTCGGTGATCGGCTGGCGGGCGCAGGAGGGGCAGGCGCACTATGCGGCGGCGAAGGCCGGAGTGATGGCGCTGACCCGGTCAGCCGCGATCGATCTGGCGCCGCACGGCATCCGGGTGAACGCCGTGTCGCCCTCGCTCGCGATGCACCCCTTCCTCGAGAAGGTGACCTCGCCCGAACTGCTCGACGAACTGACCGCCCGCGAGGCCTTCGGGCGCGCGGCCGAGCCCTGGGAGATCGCGAACGTGATGGTCTTCCTCGCCAGCGGCTACTCCTCGTACATGACCGGCGAGGTCGTGTCGGTCAGCAGCCAGCATGCCTGAGCCCGTTTCTCCCCCGATCGCCGTTTGGAGCATCCGATGACCACCGCCTACCTCGTCGACGCCGTGCGCACCCCCGTGGGGCGGCGCGGCGGATCGCTCGCCGGCATCCACTCCGCCGACCTCGGCGCGCATGCCCTCTCGGCCCTCGTCGAGCGCTCGGGCATCGACCCGGGTGCGGTCGACGACGTCGTCATGGGCTGCACCGACACGCTCGGCTCGCAGGCCGGCAACGTGGCGCGCACGGCATGGTTGGTGGCGGGCTTTCCCGAGCACGTTCCCGGGGTGACGATCGATCGGCAGTGCGGGTCGAGTCAGCAGGCCGTGCACTTCGCCGCGCAGGCGGTGCTCTCGGGCACCGCTGATCTGGTGGTCGCCGGCGGGCTGCAGAACATGTCGGCCATCCCGATCTCGTCGGCGATGAGCGTGGGGCAGCAGTTCGGGTTCAGCACCCCGTTCGCGGAGTCGCCCGGCTGGCGGGCGCGCTACGGCGACCAGGAGGTGTCGCAGTTCCGTGCGGC
>BADC01000935.1 GCA_000333435.1 Corynebacterium-like bacterium B27
ACCGCGTCATGCAACGGGCGAAGAGCTCGGCGGTGGCCTGCTCGAGCAGCTCGATCTCGGGCATCCGGAAGACGTAGGCCGCACCCTCGCTCCAGTAGGGGCGGCCACCTTCCGACTCCAAGTCGTAGAAGCTGAAGCCCACGGCGTCGCAGCGCGCCCGCCAGTCCGGGCGCGGGGTGATCTCGGTGCGGCGCATGGTGCTCCGAGCCTAGCCCGGCCGCCGCCGCCGCAGCGGCGTGGCGGGTAACTCTGCAAATGAGGAGGACTGACGCCGTATATGGGGTCGGTGGCCTTCATTTGCAGAGTTACACGCCACTCCGTGCTCAGCCACCCGATCAGCTGAGCGCGTCGAGCGCCTCGAGCTCCTCCGGCGAGAGGCGGATGCCCGCCGCGGCGACGTTCTCCTCGAGGTGCGCCACCGACGAGGTGCCCGGGATCGGCAGCATGACGGGCGACTTGTGCAGCAGCCAGGCGAGCGCGAGCTGCGACGGCGTGGAACCGTGCGCCTCGGCGAGCGTCGCAAGCGGCGACCCCTGGCCGGCGAGCGCGCCGGTCGCGAGCGGGAACCACGGGATGAACGCGATGCCCTCGGCGGCCGAGTACTCGAGCAGCGCCGACGCACGCCGGTTGGACAGGTTGTAGAGATTCTGCACCGACACGATCGGAGCGACGGCACGTGCCGCGACCACCTCGTCGACGCTCACCTCGGAGAGCCCGATGTGCCGCACCTTCCCCTCGCTCTGCAACGCGGCGAGCTCGCCGATCTGCTCCTCCAGCGGAACCTTCGGGTCGATGCGGTGCAGCTGCAGCAGATCGATGCGCTCGACGCCGAGGTGGCGGAAGTTCAGCTCGGTCTGCTGCCGGAGGTACTCGGGTCGCCCAACCGGGCGTCATCGGTTCGGGCCCTGCCGTGGGAAGCCG
>BADC01000934.1 GCA_000333435.1 Corynebacterium-like bacterium B27
CGGCGCNCGGCGAGAGGATGCCCGTTCGTCGGCCTCCGCCACCGGCTGCGCCGTATGCAGCCGGCCGCCGCGCACGAGATACCGCAGCTGCGCATCCGCCGCGCCCAGCGCGAACGGCACGACCGGTGGCACCGCGACGGTCGCCACCGCACCCCCGGCGAGCGCCGACCGCCCCTCGGCGTCGACGAGGTGCGGCAGCACCGCCACCGATTCCGCCCAGGGCCCGGGCAGTCCGTGGTACCCGACGCGTTCGAGCACGGCGACGAGGTCGCCGGCGCTCCCGCCGATCCCCCCGTCGGCCTCGGGCACGCGGAGCCCGATCACGCCCATCTCGCCGAGCTGCCGCCACACCTCCCGCGCCGGGCCGCCGTCGCCGCGCGCGGCGGCCTGCACGATCTCCGCGCCGCCGAGCGCGCCGGCGACGTCGTCGATCGCCTCGGCGAACGACTCCTGTTCCTCCGTGGGTGCGAACCGCATCACGACCTCCGTCCGTCGGCGCCGCGCGGCAAACCCAGCAACCGCTCCGCGATGATGTTGCGCTGCACCTCGTTGGTGCCGGCGTAGATGGGCCCGGCCAGGGCGAAGAGGTAGTCGTCGACCCAGCGCCCATCGTCAGTCGCCCCGGGTCCGCGCAGTTCGGCGGATGGCCCGAGCAGTCGCAGGCCGGCCTGCTGGATGCGCACGTCGAGCTCCGACCAGAACACCTTGTTCACGCTGCCCTCCGCGCCGACGGTGCCACCCGCCTGAACCCGGGTCACCGTGTTCCAGGTGAACAGGCGGTAGGCCTCCGCGCCGATCCAGGCGTCGACCACGTCATCGGTGGCCGCGGGCTCGGCATCCGGATGCGACCGCCACAGCCCCACGAGCCGGTCGGCCGCCGCCAGGAAGCGACCGGGCGAGCGCAGCGACAACCCGCGCTCGTT
>BADC01000933.1 GCA_000333435.1 Corynebacterium-like bacterium B27
GACCTGGTGCCGCTACCGAGCGGGCCGATGCGGCCGTGGCCGACCGCGACGACTCCCAGGCCCGCTGGTTCGCTTCGCTGCGGGGCATCCGGCGCTGGGCGCTCGCCAACCCGGGCGATTACGCACTGCTCTACGGGTCGCCCGTGCCCGGCTACGCGGCGCCGCAGACCACGGTTGAGCCGGCCGTGCGGGTGATCGCCAGATGTATGGGCGCGTCGACCTCGGTGATGCGCCACCAGCCGTGCGCCTCATCGCCCTCCGGCCCCGTCATGTAGTAGTGCGACTCACCGCCGACCACCAGGTCGTGCCGGGTGAACGTGGCGGGCCAGGTCGGCGGACCCCACCAGAGCTCGAGCTGACGCGGGTCGGCCCAGAGCTGCCACACGCGTTCGACGTCGGCGTCGAACTCGGCCACGAAGGTGAGGGTGAGTGCCTCGGTGTTCTTGTCAGTGCTGATGACCGGCATCGGTCGTTCCTTTCGTCGGAGTGGCAGAGGGGGTGGCGGATGCGACGGGTTCGTCTGCGAGGAGCGCATCCATCCGCTGCACCCGGTCGCGCCAGATGGCTTCGAACTGGTCGAGGAGCTGCGTGGCCCGGTGCAGGGTGTCGAGGTTCGCTCGCACGATCTGCTCCTTCCCGCGCCGCTGCTTCACCACGAGGGCCGAGCGCTCGAGCACCGTGACGTGCTTCTGCACGGCGGCGAAGCTCATCGTGTAGCGCTCGGCGAGACTCGAGATGGACTGCTCGCGCCGGAGGGTGCGGCGCACGATGTCGCGTCGCGTGCTGTCGGCGAGGGCGTGGAAGACCGCATCCGCGTCGGTCTCGCTCATGAGTAGTGCAACCATTTGGTTATACGTTAGCGAGCCGACTGCGATCGCACAACCCTTTGGTTGTATGAGTCAGCCGCGCGAGGTCGTCGTGTGCGCCGGTGGCAGCGTGCCGCCGAGCAGTTGTTGCACCGTCACCGGCGTGAAGCCGCGCCCGAGCAGCCCGTCAAGGATGGCTGGCGTCATGCGCGCCGTGTTCTCGTGCACGTCGTGCAGCAGAATGATCGCTCCCGGGGTCGCCTGACCCACGGCCCGGTCGAGCAGCACGTCGTCGTCGGGCAGCTGCCAGTCGTTCGTGTCGATCGTCCAGAGGATGGCGGGGAGCTCCGTCTGGGCGAGCACCCGGGCGTCGACCGCGCCGTAGGGCGGCCGGAAGGTGGTCGGGCGCTCCCCGGTCACCGCCTTGATGGCCTGGCCGGTGCGCATGAGCTGGTCGGCGATGTCGGGATCGGGCAGCTTCGTGAGATCAGGGTGGTTCCAGGTGTGGTTGCCGATCTCGTGGCCCTCGGCGTGCATCCGCGCCACCTCGTCGGGGTAGCGGCCGACGTTCACGCCCTGGAGGAAGAAAGTCGCGGCTGCGCGACGGGCATCGAGTGCGTCGAGCACGGCTGCGGTGTCGGCGCCGGGGCCGTCGTCGAAGGTCACGGCCACGCACGCGAACAGATCGCAGTCGACCGACTCCGCACCCCGCCATGGTGCGGGCGGCAGGGTGAGCGGGGCTCCGGATGCGAGCACCGACTGAACCTGCGCGCCCGCCTCGGTGAGCAGCCCGGTGGCGATCGCGGCCGGGACCGTGACGAAGAACGGGTCGGGCCGGTCGCGCGCGGCATCGGCCAGGCGGTCGAGTTCGGGGGTGGTGAAG
>BADC01000932.1 GCA_000333435.1 Corynebacterium-like bacterium B27
CGATCGGGAACCAGTCGCCGTCGGCCGGCACCGCCGGAGTCCGCACCGTCACCCGGTCGGCCGACGCGACGACCACACGGAAGTCGGAGGGCATGAGGCGCATCCAGATGCCCGCGTACATGACCGCGCTGCCGCCCACTCCGTTCCAGAGCAGGGGCTCGACGTCGGACTGCGCCGTGTCGATGGGGTAGTCGCTGAACGAGCGGCGCACCGCCGGCTGCGGGTTCCACTGCTTGCCCGCGCTGAGCTCGAGGAACTCGTCGGCGACGTGCGACTGCGAGTAGTCGGGCCAGTCGCCCTGCTCGATGCAGACCACCCGGTAGCCCGCCTCGGCGAAGCGCCGTGCCGCCACGGCGCCGGCCGGGCCTGCTCCGACGATGACGACATCGGCGCGATCGTCGTTGCCGGGATCAGCGGAGGGGGAGAGCATCGGATGAACACCTTCGTTCGGCGGATGAATCGTGCGTCGAGTGCGTCGGGGGGCTGGCTGCCTTCGGACGACTCTTGTACGATCGTATGACGAAAGACCGTAACAGGTCAACGGCAGGGTCGCCTCTCGGAGGCTGCTCGCCGTGGCCGACGAGAAAGGACGGCGATGACCTCCACTTCCTCACCCGCGGCGCGCACCGCGCGGGTACTCAGCTACGAAGAAGCGCGGCTGCTGCTCGACGCGGCACTCGACCGGGCGGCCGAGATCGGCGTGCCGGCGAGTGTCGCCATCCTCGACGCCACCCGCGAGCTCGTCGCCTTCGGGCGCCAGGACCGAGCGCCGGTGCTCACCGGCGAAGTGGCCACGGCCAAGGCCTACACCGCGGCGTCGCTCCGGCAGCCGTCGGGCGATCTTGCCGAGGCGGCCGGGCCCGGCGGCCCGTTCGCCGGTCTCGCCCACGGGTCGGAGCGCGGCCTCATCACCTTCGGCGGCGGCTTCCCGCTCATGGTCGACGGCGAGGTCGCGGGCGCGGTGGGTGCGAGCGGCGGGTCGGTCGAAGAAGACCTGGCGATCGCCCGGGCGGCCGTCGACCTGTTCGAGGGGTGGGCCCGATGAGCGGCCGGATGGCGGGCCGTCGCGTCGTGCTGACCGGCGCCGCGGCCAACATCGGAGCCGCCACGGCGGAGCTCTTCGCGGCCGAGGGCGCGAGCGTCGTGATCGGCGACATCGACCCGCGTGCGGGCGAAACTGCCGCGAGAATCCGGGAGAGTGGCGGCAATGCCTGGTTCGTGCCGACCGACGTCTCCGACGGCGACGCGATGCAGAACCTCTTCCGCGACGCGGCAGAACAGCTGGGCGGCATCGACGTCATCGCGAACAACGCGGGCGTGCAACGGTCGTCGCCGATCACCGAGATGGCCGAGTCGGACTGGGATCTGCACATGTCGGTCAACGCCCGCTCGTGCTTCCTCGCCGCGAAGTACGGGGTGCCCTACCTCCGCGACGGCGTCTCCCCGGCCATCGTCAACATGGCGTCGGTCGGCGGGTTCAAAGCGCCGGCCGGTCTCGCCGGGTACTCAGCGTCGAAGGGCGCCATCATCGCGTTCACGCGCACGCTGGCGGCCGAACTCGGGCCGGAGGGCATCCGCGTCAACTGCGTCGCACCCGGTTGGGTCGACACGCCGTTCAACGATCCGATCGTGTCGCACATGGGCGGTCGCGCCGCTCAGGATGCGGCGGTGCGGGCCGGGGTGCCGCTTCAGCGACAGGGCCGGGCGGACGAGATCGCCGAGGCGTTCCTCTACCTCGCGACCAACGCATCCTCGTTCGTGACGGGGCACGCGCTGGTCATCGACGGCGGTGCGTCATGATCACGACTCGGCAACGGGAGTTGCGCCCGCTCGAGGGTCGCGTATACGGTGGTCCCGTCAGTTGTACGACAATCCTACAATAGCTGCCCGTTCTCAACGAGGAGAAACGAACGATGATCAACTCATTCCGATCGCGGTTCCGCCGTCAGCTCGCCGTCGGCGCGCTGATCGTGGCCTCCGCCGCGGTTCTCACCGGCTGTGCCGGCTCCGGCTCCGACGCGGGTTCCACCGACTCCGCGGGTGACGGCGGCGGCGACAAGCCGATCAAGATCGCCCTCAGCAACTACTTCAACGGCAACATCTGGCGCAAGCAGATGGAGGCCAGCTTCGAGGCGACCGCGAAGGACAACCCCGACAAGATCAGCGACTTCAAGGTCGTGAACTCCGACGGCTCCGCGCCTCAGCAGGCGCAGCAGATCCAGTCGCTCGTGCTCGAGGGCTACGACGCGATCATCATCGACGCCGCGTCGCCGACCGCCCTGAACGGCGCCATCCAGGAGGCGTGCGACGCCGGTGTCACCGTCGTCGTCTTCGACTCGCTGGCCACCGCCGACTGCGCCTACAAGGTCGCGTTCGACTACGAGACCTACGGCAAGGTCGAGGCCCAGTTCATGGCCGACCAGCTGGGCGGCAAGGCAACATCCTCTTCGTGCGCGGCATCGCGGGCATCACGGTCGACGAGGA
>BADC01000931.1 GCA_000333435.1 Corynebacterium-like bacterium B27
CTTGTTGGTGACGAAGCCGTGCGAGGTGGAGGCGTGGAAGAACGAGCGGTTGCAGAAGGTCTGCGAGGGCACCGCGGCGAACCAGTGGTCGAAGACGGCGAAGTTCTTCGCGAGCGTGGAGAACACGGGCAGCATGTCGGGCGTGAAGCCGCCCATCGCCAGCTCGTACTCCTTGCGGGTGGGCTCCTTCTTGTTCTTCGTGAGGCGCCGGTAGTTGATGATGTAGTCCTCGATGAAGCCCTTCATCGTGGGGGACTCGTTCGGGCCGGGCGCGTTGTACGGGTACTGCAGCCCGTTGGCGTACAGGTCGCGGTTGCTCTCGGGGTCGACCTTGCCGAACAGCTGCGTGTTGACGTGCGAGTACTCCTCGCCGGGGTCGGGGTTGGGGCTCGACATGATCTCGTCGGTCGAGCCCGTGTAGCCGTGCGCCTTGACGACCTCGTCGGTCCCGGGCACCGGATTGGAGTGGTCGCCCTGGTGCAGGCCCTCGAAGCTCTGCCCCGGGTCGAGCTCGTCGTCGCGGTAGAGCCAGCCGAGCACGTTGTCGAAGGAGCGGTTCTCGTACATCATCACCACGAGGTGCTTGAAGCCGGGCTCGGCCACCTTCTGCTCGGGTGCGAAGTCCATGTCGGTCTCGTTGGCGTAGACGCCGACGCCGATCGAGGCGCCCGCGAGGCCGCCGGCCGCGGCGCCCGCCGCGCCGACGGCGGCCGCCTTGAGGAAGGCGCGGCGCGAAGCGACGGCGTCGGCGGTGCCGGGTGCCGCGGCCGACTCCGGTGCGCCGGGCGCACGCCTCTTGCGGCGGAACGCGGGAGTCACGCCGAACCCCCCGCGGGACTCCACTCCGACACGGCGTCCAGCCGGGCCACCTCCTCGGTGGTGAGCTGCACTCGGGCCACGTCGAGCAGGTCGGCCACCTGCTCCACCCGCGACGCGCTCGCGATCGGCGCGACCACGGTGGGCTTGGCGACCAACCAGGCCAGAGCGGTGGTGGCGATGGAGGCGTCATGGGCACGCCCGACCTCCGCGAGCGCGTCGACCACGGCGAGGCCCTGCTCGGTCGCGTACTTCGCCGCCCCCTTCGCTCTCGCCGTGCCCGCGTTGTCGTCCGTCGACCGGTACTTGCCGGTGAGGAACCCGCTGGCCAGCGAGTAGTAGGGCATCACACCGAGGTGCTCGCGCTCGGCGATGGGCGCGAGCGTCTCTTCGAACTCGTTGCGGTGCACGAGGTTGTAGTGCGGCTGCAGCGCGACCGGGCGCGCGAATCCGTTCTCGTCGCACAGGGCGAGGTACGCCTCGATGGTGGCCGGCGCGAAGTTCGAGAGCCCGATGTATCGCGCCTTTTCGGCACGCA
>BADC01000930.1 GCA_000333435.1 Corynebacterium-like bacterium B27
GTTCGTCACCGGCCCGGATGTCATCAAGACCGTCACCGGCGAAGACGTCGGCATGGAGGAACTCGGCGGCGCCCTCACCCACAACAAGGTCTCGGGCGTCTCGCACTACCTCGCCAGCGACGAGGACGACGCGCTCGACTACGCCCGCGCCCTCCTCAGCTTCCTCCCCGACAACAACCTCGCCGAGCTGCCCGTCTACGACAGCGAGATCGAGCTCGAGATCACGGATGCGGACCGCAAGCTCAACACGCTCGTCCCCGACTCGCCGAACCAGCCCTACGACGTGCACACCGTGATCGAGCACCTCGTCGACAACGGCGACTTCCTCGAGACCCAGCCCCTCTACGCCCCCAACATCGTGGTGGGCTTCGCCCGCATCGAGGGGCGCAGCGTCGGCATCGTCGCCAACCAGCCCAGCGCCATGGCGGGCACCCTCAACATCGAAGCCGGCGAGAAGGCCGCGCGCTTCGTGCGCTTCTGCGACGCCTTCTCCATCCCCATCCTCACCCTCGTCGACGTGCCCGGCTACCTGCCCGGCACCGACCAGGAGTGGACCGGCGTCATCCGCCGAGGAGCAAAGCTCCTCTACGCGTACGCAGAAGCCACGGTCCCGCTCGTCACCGTCATCCTCCGCAAGGCGTACGGCGGGGCCTACATCGTCATGGGGTCGAAGCAGCTCGGCGCCGACATGAACCTGGCCTGGCCCACCGCCGAGATCGCCGTCATGGGCGGCCAGGGCGCCGTCAACATCCTCTACCGCGGCGAGATCAAGCGCGCCGAAGAAGCAGGCGAGGATGTCGCAGCGGTGCGCACGAAGCTCGCCAACGAGTACACCTACAACGTCGCCTCCCCGTTCCTCGCCGCCGAGCGCGGCGAGCTCGACGGCGTGATCGAACCGGCCGCCACGCGCGTCGCCGTCACCAAGGCGTTGCGGGCGCTGAAGACGAAGCGGGCTTCTTTGCCGCCGAAGAAGCACGGGAACATCCCGCTGTAGCTCGGGGTGGAAGGAG
>BADC01000929.1 GCA_000333435.1 Corynebacterium-like bacterium B27
CGCGCAACCGTCGCATGTCGATCACGCTCGCCTGGACCGACGGCGGCGCCGACGAGAGCGACGTCAAGGCGATGCAGGCGCAGATCGGCGGAACGGGCGGCGGCGGAGCGCACGATACCGGCCCAGAGGACCAGCCGCGCGGTTTCATCGGCCACTGAGCCGTAACGATCGGAACGGGGAGCAGCGCTCCCCGTTGAATCCCGCGACCGAGGGAGACCGATCATGGCAAAATATGCGCCGCGCAATTCGGAAGGCGATCACCGCATCCTGAAGGACGATCCGGAAGCGATCGCACTGCTCAAGGACGAGCATCACAGGTTCCGCGAGCTGTTCGACAAGGCCGATCGGGCGGAAGGCGAGGCG
>BADC01000928.1 GCA_000333435.1 Corynebacterium-like bacterium B27
GGGCCGTGCTGTTCATCGCCCTGGTGGTGGGCACCTGGTACCGCAGCTGGTGGTTCGCCGTCGGGCGACCCCTGGATGCGTTCGGCCGCCCGATCGCGCACGTCGCGCTCACCCTCGCCCCGGCACTCGTGCTCACGGCCATGATCGCGCAGAGCTTCGTCGAGAGCCGGATGCTCTCCGAGGCGGGCTGGGCACTGCTCGTGGTGTTCGCGGTGAAGTCGAAGCTCGACCACGGCGCTGTCGCGATCGATCTCGCCAACGGCGCCGGCCGCCCCGACGCCCTCCTCGCGCGCACGGCCGGCCCGGCCCGGACGGCGGCGCTGCGCCGATGACGGCGCTGCCCGACCGGCCCCACCGCCGCCCGGCCGTCCCCCTCCGGGTGGTCGAGTTCTTCGGCGACACCCGGTTCGTCAAGGCGCTCACCCTGAGCATCCTGGCCACCGCGTTCCTGTCGTTCCTCATCCGCTCCACGCTCGGCTGGCCCGGGCTCATCGGCATCGTCGCCGCGCTCGTCGTGTTCGCGGCGCTCTCCTTCGCCGGGCGCTGGCGCGACCTCGACTGGCACGGGCTGCTCCCGGTGTCGCTCCTGGTCTTCCTCGCATGGTGCGTCATCACCCTGGTCTGGAGCAAGTACCCCTCGACGTCGTGGAACGGGCTCGCGTACCTGCTCGCCTACGCCTTCCTCGGCGTCTACATCGCGGTGGTGCGCGACCTCATCCAGATCGTGCGGGCGCTCGGCGACGTGCTGCGGGTCGTGCTGAGCCTCTCGCTGGTGCTCGAGATCGTGTCGGGCGTGCTGCTCGACGTGCCGATCCGGTTCCTCGGCATCACCGGTGGACTGCCGTTCGGGGGCCCGATCCAGGGCGTGCTCGGCACGAGGAACGCCCTCGGCTTCGTGGCCCCTGATCGCCGTCGTCACCTTCGCGGTCGAGTTCGCCACCCGGTCCATCCGTCGCGGCACGGCCGTGTACAGCCTGGTCGTCGCGGTGGTGTCGGTGGTGCTCTCCGGGTCGCCGGTCACGGTGGGCGTGGCGCTCGTCACCGCGGTGGCCGCGCTCATCCTCCTCGCGCTGCGCCGGGCGGCACCAGAGACGCGGCGCGGCTGGCACTTCATCCTGCTCGCCCTGTCGCTGCTCGTGCTCCTCGTCGCCTTCCTCACCCGGGGCCGCATCCTCGAGGTGCTCTCGACCCGGCGCGAGTTCACCTACCGCCTGGAGATCTGGCGGGAGCTCTGGCGCCTGATCGAGCTGAACCCGCTCGAGGGCTGGGGCTGGGCGGGCTTCTGGCGCCCGAGCGTGTCGCCGTTCTTCGCGCTCGACGTGATCGGCAACCGCTCGCACACCTCGGCGCTGAACGCGTTCGTCGACGTGTACTTCCAGACCGGGCTCGTCGGCTTCGTGATCTTCGCGGGCTTCGTGGGCCTTGCCTTCGGCCGCGCCTGGGTGCTCGCGGCGGCACGCAAGAGCATCGTCTTCCTCTGGACGGCGCTCGTGCTCGTCGTGCTCCTCGCCACCTCGATGGCCGAGAGCTTCATCCTGGTGGAGTACGGCTGGCTGCTGCTCGTGATCTGCTCGGTGAAGGCCGCCCGAGATCTCAGCTGGCGCGGCCGCCTCCGCCGCGCCGACGAACCCCAGGCGGTGAACCCCACGTGACACTCGACATCATGATGCCCTTCTACGGCCGCTTCGACCATTTCCGGGAGGCGGTGCACAGCGTGCTGGCGCAACGCGATCCCGAGTGGCGGCTCGTCATCGTCGACGACGTCTACCCCGACCCGGCGCCCGGCGAATGGGCGGCCGCCCTCGACGACCCGCGCGTGCACTACCGGCGCAACGCCACGAACCTCGGGGTCGGCGGCAACTTCCGTGAGTGCGTGCGGCTGATCGAGGCCGACCGCGCGGTACTGATGGGCTGCGACGACCGGATGCACCCGGGCTACGTGGAGCGCGTGCGCGAACTGGCGGGCGCGCATCCTGAGGCCTCGATCATCCAGCCGGGGGTCGACGTCATCGACGCCGAGGGCGTGGTGCACCGGCCGCTGGCCGACCGGGTGAAGGCGCTGCTGCGCTTCAGCGGCCACGGGCCGCGCCGGTACGCGGGCGAGCGTCT
>BADC01000927.1 GCA_000333435.1 Corynebacterium-like bacterium B27
CGTTCTCCTACTACGGGCTCACGGCGTGGTTCCCGACCATCCTCGAGCAGGAGCTCGGGTACTCCGCGTCGTCGGCCGGTTCGAGTTCGTCGATCTTCCAGGTCGCGGCCGTCGTCGGTGCGCTCGGGGTGCCGCTGCTGGTCAAGCGCCTCGGTGTTCCGGTCGTCTTCGTCGGGGTCGCGGCGCTGTGGGTGAGCTTTCCGCTCGGCATGATGCTCGCTCCGGCCGGCTGGTTCGCGTGGGGGTTGCTCGGTGGGGTGGCGCAGGGCGGCGGCATCACGATCGTGTTCATGCTCATCGTGCAGCTCGCCCTGAGCGGCACGCACGCGCGGCGGTTGTCGGCGATGATCCAGGGCGTCGGTTACGCCCT
>BADC01000926.1 GCA_000333435.1 Corynebacterium-like bacterium B27
ACCGCGAATGGATCGAGCAGCTCGCGGTCGTCGCGGGCACGACGACGGGGCTGATCCCGCTCGACGAGCCCGCCTGACGGCGCACTGCCGGCCCGCGGTCGCGCCCGCGCTCAGGACACCGGCGGTCGCCAGAACGGGTCGCGCCCGATGAAGCCGAGCAGGCGCGCCTGGGCGTCGGCGTCATCGGGCACCGGCACCCGCGGACCGTACTGCCCCGACCCGCGGATGATCTCCTCCATCGGCTCCATCCCGTCGACGAGCTGGGCGCAGAAGTCGAGGTCGAGCCGACTGTCTTGCCGGGTGGCGGATGCCAGATCCCAGGTGTGCATGAACACGTCGACGGTGTAGAACCGGTCGATGGCCTGCGGCAGCGGGAGGTCGCCGATGTGGCGGTTGCTGAGCATCCGTTGCGCCGTGGCGGGATCGTCGAGCAGCGCCTGCACGGCGTCGGCGTGGGTGTGCCACGCGGCGGCCGGGTCGTCGGCGGCGGATGGGCCGCTCGGCAGCACGACGCCGCTCCCGCGCTGGAGGAACGCCGGCAACCAGCCGACGAGGTGCCCGACCACGTCGCGTGCGGTCCACCCCTCGACCGGCGACGGCGCATCCCACCCGCCGGGCGCGACGCCGTCGACGCGGGCGGTGAAGGTCGCGGCCACCTCGCGGTGCCGCTCGGCGGGGTCGGTTGGGATCATGCCCTCACCGTATCCCCCGCGACCGACATCGTCGGCGACGTCAGGGCGGTGGCGCCGTGAGGAGGTCGGCGCGTTCGAGAAGGTACGGGATGAGGGGCGTGAGTCCGCCCGCCCCGGGCAGTTTGCTCCAGCGCACCAGCACGGTGTCGCCCTCGACGGAGAGCAGCCCGCCGGCGCCGCGGAGACTCTCGGCGTCGAGGGCGATCGGTGTGGTGTCGTAGTTGACGGTGTCGCCCCGCTCGAACTTGCCCTGGAACGCCGCGCGCCGGTAGTCCCGGCGCTCCTCCGCCCGGGGAGACTGGTTCGTGACCCGTCCGGGGTCGATCGCACGGGTGACGGCGCCGACTTCGTGCAGGCCGCCCTGCGCATCCAGCAGCAGCACGCCGAGGCGCCAGACCCGGCCGAGCGGCACGAGCACCGGGCCGCGGCGGACGCCGAGGATGCTCCGCCGCCGCTCGAACGCACCGAGCGCCTCGGTGCGCGCCCCGGCGGCGGTGAGCCGCCGGACGACGTCGGCGAGCGCCGCCCGGAGCCCAGCCTCGATCGCGTCGTCGCCGTCTCCCGCCCCGTGCATACCCCGACGCTACCGCGCGTCGCCCAAGCCCGCGGCCCGCAGGCCCGTCCGCGCCGCCATCGCGTCCGCATAGTCGCGCGGTCTCTGCTCCGCAACCCAGCACAGGAGAAGCACGCCAGCGACGCCGTGCGTCGACGCCCACGCCGGTACGACGAGCGTTGCGGCGTCCCCACCGACGGTGAGCAGAACGGAGGCGACCGAGGAGGTCAGCACTGCAGTCGAGCCGGCCACTGCGGCGCCCCACGCCGGAGTTCGTAGGAGCCACGCCACCAGAAGCGTCATGCACGTCACAACGCCGACCGCGCAGCCATACCCAGCCCCCACCATCAGCCCGACCAGCGCGCCGAAGACGATGAGCCCGGGTGAGCCCGAGCCGCCAGCCCAGGCCGGATCGAACAGCAGATCGAGCGAAGTGAGCAACTGGGCGTAGCCCACTCCGACGATGCTGCCAACGGCGATGCCACCGGGGACAGCCATGAGCGCGAGGAGAGCGGATGATCGCCCGCCTGGCTCATTACGCACTAACCGAGCATATCTCGTTTTCGCGTCGCCGCTCGATTTCGTCCCAATAATCGTGGGGTCGAAGCTGCGCCACCCAGGCGAGTAGCACGACCCCGGCGATCCCGTTGCTCGAGCCCCAGACCGGGACGAGCAAAGTCGCCGGATCGAGCGAGACGGTCACGCCGATGAAGAGCACCGCCGATGTCAGCAGTCCGAGAGAACCGATCACGACCACACACCAGTGCGGCATCCGCAACAGCCACGCCGCCGCGAGCGACACACACGTTGCGATGCCCACCACGAACCCGACCGCCGTCCCGACCGCCAGCCCCAGAAGCGCACCGAGGAGACTGAGACCGGGCGAGCCCGTACCTCCAGCCCAGGCCGGTGTGAAAAGCAGCTCCTGGACGGTGTAGAGGAGCGAGTACTCAACACCGACGATGGCACCCACCATCATCCCGCCAGGGATGGCCAGAAGGGAGATCCGGGCGAGCGGGCGACGCCGCCGCGCCTCGCCGCTCGCCCGCTCCGTCATACGCCGCCGCCTCCGCTGCTGCCATTGGCGTGGTCGGCCACCCTCTGCCAGAACTGCAACCAGCTTGCGGCCGCCGCCTGGGAGACGATGAGATCGAGTGCGATTCCCCGATCGATCATGATCTTCGCGTGCACGTACAGGTGGATGTACCCGCTCGGGTCGTTGTACCAGACGAACGTGATCATCGAGCCCTCGCCATCGAAATGGCCCGCCTGCGCGACGAACTGCATCGCCCCACCGTTCGCCGTCTGCTTTCGCACGGGCGCTCGGGTCGCGTCGAGCGAGAACGGGCTGGCGTTGAGATTCAGGATCTGGCCGTCGCTCGGGTAAGCCAGCGGCGCTCCGCTGATCGGGAAGTAGCAGTTGAAGCAGCCGTGGAGCAGGCGGTCGACGGCCACCTCGGACGCCATCGGGTAGCGCGCGTGGTACCCCGGCAGGGCCGCCGAGAAGTCGTAGGTGTAGTACCAGGTGGGATCGATCAGCACCGGGAAGGCCGCCCCGGCCAGCTCGACGTGCTGCGTCAGAGTCGACCCGCGCCAGCTGTAGGTGGTCGCGAGCGACCGCCCCTGCGCATCCGTCGCCCACGCCTCGCCGAGCGAACCGATGTAGTGGTGTGCCGCATCCGACAGGATGGTGTCGCCGCCGGGCAACACCGTCGGGTAGCTGCCGGCGGGCAGATCGAAGGTGTAGGAGAAGTCTTCGCCGGCCGACGAATCGGCGAGCGCAGTGAGCAGGCGCACGCCGTTCATGATCGGCTGCAGGTAGGCGGCGGACGCGTCGCCGTCAGCCGCGAAGACGGTCACCCCCTGCTGCTGCCGGGCCTGCCCGCGCGCCCCGTCGATGGTGAGCGAGACCGGCAGCCCGGCTCCCTCGGTCTCGGCGGGCGACAGGAGCAGCGGATGCGCGCTGTCGGTCGGCAGATCGGCCCGGAAGGGCGCCGACCCGGTCTGCGCCTGGATCGCCGCCGCCTCGGCGGGAGTGGGCGGAGCGCTCGTTTCGGCGAGCAGGTCGGGAGCCAGCCGGCCGATCAGCGCGATCGGATCGGTGATGGCGGGAGAGGCATCCGGCGGTGGAGTCGCGGCGCCGGCCGGCGTGCTGATGAACACGCTTGCGGCGGTCGCGACCACCGCCAGAGCC
>BADC01000925.1 GCA_000333435.1 Corynebacterium-like bacterium B27
GCCAGGCGGCCTGCCGTGCGTCTTCGACCACCGCCGCCAGCCAGGCGGGGTCGTCGGCCGCGCGCCGGATGTCGCGAGCGACCTCGTGGTAGACGCGACGTCGCGCGCCCAGCAACTCGACGTCGCGGGACTTGTAGTCGTGCTCGTGGCGGGCCACACCGCGGTCATGTTCGGCCTGGCCGATCACCTCGTCGGCGTGCTCCTCGTTGCGTTCCTGCTCGGCCGCGACCTCCTCGACGACCTCGCGCACGATGTCGGCTGCGCGGTCGCGGTCGAACGGGAGGTCGTCGCGCAACGCCGCCACGATCAGGCGGTTCTTCACCGCCATCACCACCGAGAACCGGGCGATGAGCATGCCGTCGGCGACGGCGGCCTCGATGCTCTCCGGAGCGATGGGCTCGGGTGCCTCGACCGGTTTGCCGGTCGCGAGCCACCGCGGTGCCCGCTCCCGTCGCCGCCAGCCCATCCCGCACCCTCCTTGCACCTCCAGGATACGTGTCCCGCCCGCCCGCGTCCTGTGCCGCTCGCCGCCTTCCACGTGCTACCCGCACGCGCCGATCGAGCGCAGCGCGATCAGGCACAGCGCGATCAGGCGCAGAGGTGGCGGGCGATCCACGCGGAGGTGTCGGCGAGCGGCAGCCGGCCGGATGCGACGAGCCGGGTGAACTCGACCGCCGCGTCGGTGAGGCGACCGTCGGCGGTGTCGGGGTGGTCGCGGCCGACGTGCACCGATGCCCAGCGGGCCGGGCCCGGGCCGATGCGTGCGGCGACCGCCACGATCCCGGCGAAGTGCCGTGCCTGCCCGCGGGTGCTGTCGTCGAACTCGGGCGCGAAACCGCGGCCCGGGATGCGGTTGCGGCCGCCGCGCGCGGCGTCGAGCAGCCAGAGGGGGCCGAGGCGGACGCCCGCGGCGGCACGGCCGAGCTCGACGAGATAGCGCCTGGGGGTTGCCCGCGTGGCGAGCGAGCGGGTCGCGATCTCGGCGGCAGTCGTGCAGAGCTGGGTGCAGGCATCCATTCTTCGAGCGTAATCAGCCCCCGACCAGTCTGCCCGCGACGATAAACTCAGGTCACGCGCGGGAGGGGTGCCCATGGGAACGCTGGTGTACGGGCCGCAGGGGTCCGAATTCGAGTTCGACGATCGGCTGCTCGCACATCTCCGGGTGGTGATCGTCACGAAGTCCGCCGGCGGGAGTCGTTCACTTTCAGCTGGGAGGTGCCG
>BADC01000924.1 GCA_000333435.1 Corynebacterium-like bacterium B27
CTCGGCGCGCTGGCGCGGATGAACCAGGCGGCGGGCGACGGCCCGTTTTTTCTCGGCGCGGGTTCCTATAAGCATCACGTTCCCGCCAGCGTCGATCACATCATCCAGCGCGGCGAGTTCCTGACCAGTTACACGCCCTATCAGCCTGAAATCGCGCAGGGCACGCTGCAGGCACTGTTCGAGTTCCAGACGCAGGTCGCGCGGCTGTACGGCTGCGAGGTGGCGAACGCCTCGATGTATGACGGCTCGACCGCCTGCTGGGAGGCGATCGTGATGGCGCGGCGGATCACGCGGCGTGCCAAGGCGGTCCTCTCGGCCGGGCTGCATCCGCATTACGTCTCGGTCTGCGAGACGATGGCGAAGTTCACCGGCGACGTGCTGGAAACCGCGCTGCCGAAGCTCGACGGCACCGCCGAGATGGAAATGGCGCGCCTGATCGCCGCCGTCGACAGCGACACGAGCTGCGTCGTGGTGCAGAACCCCGGCATCCTCGGCCGCGTCGCCGATCTGTCCGAGCTGGCCGAGGCGTGCCACGCCAAGGGCGCGCTGCTGATCGCGGTGGTTACCGAGCCGGTGTCGCTGGGCCTGATCAGGTCGCCGGGCGAGATGGGTGCGGACATCGTGGTGGGCGAGGGCCAGTCGCTGGGCGTCGGCCTCCAGTTTGGCGGACCGTACGTGGGCCTGTTCGCCTGCGCCGAGAAGCATGTCCGCCAGATGCCCGGCCGTCTTGCCGGCGAAACGGTGGATGCGGACGGGAAGCGGGGCTTCGTGCTGACGCTCTCCACGCGCGAGCAGCATATCCGCCGCGAGAAGGCGACGTCCAACATCTGCACCAACTCTGGCCTGTGCGCGCTGGCCTTCACGGTGCACATGACGCTGCTGGGCGAGAAGGGGCTGCGCGATCTCGCGGCGCTCAATCACGCGCTGGCGGTGCAGGCGGCCGATCGGCTGGCGCAGGTGCCGGGCGTGAAGGTAATGGATGGCGCCTTCTTCAACGAGTTCACCCTGACGCTCCCCAAGCCCTCGGAGCTCCGCGCGGGGCACCGGATGCGCATCCGTGCGCAGGCGCTTCAGGAGGGCGCCGCGCGCCTGACGGTCGGAGCCTTCGTACTTCTTCTGCCGGGGTTTTCGCACGATCTCGATCTCCGGGTAGCCGGCTGACCGCCAGGCGCAGACGTCGGCGAGCGGGCAGAGATCGCATTTCGGGGAGCGGGCCGTGCAGATGAGCGCGCCGAGCTCCATCATGCCCGCGTTGAAGCGGGCCGCCGCGTCGTCGTCCGCGGGGAGCAGGGCCGTCATGGCCGGGAGGTCGCGTTTCGCGTTCGGCGTGGAGGCATCCGGATGCCCGTCGACGGCCCGCGCGATCACGCG
>BADC01000923.1 GCA_000333435.1 Corynebacterium-like bacterium B27
GAGGGGGAGCCCGGGTACGCGTGCAGCGTTCGGCACTTTCCTCAGCGGCATGGTCATGCCCAACATCCCCGCGTTCATCGCGTGGGGACTCATCACGAGCCTGTTCATCGCCACCGGCTGGTTGCCCAACGGCATTCTCGGCGGCTTCGGCAACGCGGATGCGATCGGCTGGCAGGGCGCGGCCACGGTGCTCGCGCAGGCCGACGACGGCACCACCTTCCAGCAGTACGTGGGGCCTGGTCGGCCCGATCCTGACGTACCTGCTGCCGTTGCTGATCGCCAACACCGGTGGGCGCATGGTCTACGGTGCGCGAGGCGGGGTGGTCGGCACCATCGCGACGATGGGTGTGATCGTGGGTGCGAGCATCCCGATGTTCATCGGCGCCATGATCATGGGCCCGCTCGGAGCGTGGTTGATCAAGCAGGTCGACCGGATCTGGGCCGGCAAGATCCGTCCGGGATTCGAGATGCTGGTCGACAACTTCTCTGCGGGCATCCTCGGGTTCATCCTCGCGATCGCGGGCTTCTTCGGGATCGCCCCGGTCATCGAGTTCCTGTCGAAGGCTCTGGAGACCGGGGTGAACTGGCTGATCAGCATCGGCCTGCTGCCGCTGGCGTCGCTCCTCGTCGAGCCCGGCAAGGTGCTCTTCCTCAACAACGCGATCAACCACGGTGTCTTCACGCCGCTCGGCGCCATCCAGGTGCAGGAGAGTGGCAAGTCCATCCTCTTCCTCATCGAGGCCAACCCCGGTCCGGGCCTCGGAATCCTGCTCGCCTTCTCGATCTTCGGAATCGGATTGGCCAAGGCGAGCGCACCCGGCGCGATCATCATCCAGTTCTTCGGCGGCATCCACGAGATCTACTTCCCGTACGTGCTGTCGAAGCCGATCACGATCCTGGCCGCCATCGCCGGCGGTGCCACGGGCGTCGCGGTCAACGTGCTGTTCAACTCGGGCCTCCGCGCGCCGGCCTCGCCCGGCAGCATCTTCGCGGTGCTGCTCCAGACCGCGCCGGACAGTTACATCGGCGTCATCCTGTCGGTGATCGCTGCTGCGGCCGTGTCGTTCCTCGTCACGTCGGTGATCCTGCGAGCGAGCCGGAAGCGTGACCTCGAACGTGGCGACGTCGGTGACCTGACGTCGGCGATCGCCAAGACCGAGGCGAACAAGGGCAAGGAGAGCTCGGTGCTCGGGAACCTGCGCGCCGAGGGCGTGCCGGCCGGCGACGCCGAGGCCGTGGCCGAGGAGACGTCGCTGCTCACCGACACCCGGCCGATCCGCAACATCGTGTTCGCCTGCGACGCGGGCATGGGGTCGAGCGCCATGGGCGCATCCGTGCTCCGCAATAAGATCAAGAAGGCCGGCATCGACGGCGTCACGGTGGTCAACAAGGCCATCGCGAACCTCGACGACGACGTCGACCTGGTGATCACCCAGCGCGAGCTGACCCCGCGGGCTCAGGAGCGCACGCCGAGTGCGGAACACGTCTCGGTGGACAACTTCATGAACAGCCCCCGGTACGACGAGGTCGTCGAGAAGCTGAAAGAGCAGCACACCGCCGAGTAGGCGGGTGCGAGGAGAGGGAGAACCCATGTCCGTTCTGGAACCGTCGCAGATCCGCCTGTCGGGCACCGCGAAGAACAAGGAGGAGGCGATCGCCGAGGCCGCCGACATCCTGGTCGCCGCCGGCGCCGTCGCCCCGGAGTACCTCGACTACATGCTCCAGCGCGAAGCGACCGTCTCGACGTACATGGGGAACTTCCTCGCCATCCCGCACGGCACGAACGAGGGCAAGGACACCATCCTCGACTCCGCGCTCTCGTTCGTGCGGTACGACGAGCCGCTCGACTGGGGCGGCGAAGAAGTGCGCTTCGTGGTCGGCATCGCCGGCAAGGAAGGCGGGCACATGGAGATCCTCACGAAGATCGCCATCGTGTTCAGCGAGGAGGACGACGTCGAGCGGCTCCTCGCCGCCCAGTCGCCGGACGAGGTGCTCGAGATCCTCGGCGACATCAACGGATAGGTGGGCGACATGAAGGCCGTTCATTTCGGCGCCGGCAACATCGGCCGCGGGTTCGTGGGGCTCATCCTGCACGACGCCGGGTACGAGGTGGTGTTCGCCGACGTGAACGCCGAGCTGATCGACGCGCTCGCCGCGTCCGAGAGCTACCGGGTGCGGGCGGTGGGGGAGAACTCCACCACCCGCACCGTCACGGGCTATCGCGCGCTCAACAGCGCCGCAGACGAGGATGGGGTGGTCGCCGAGATCGCGACCGCCGACGTCGTGACGACCGCGGTCGGCCCGAACATCCTGAAGTTCGTCGCTCCGGTCATCGCTCGCGGGCTCGAGGCGCGCGACTCCGCGCTGCCGCCCCTGACGGTGATGGCCTGCGAGAACGCCATCAACGCGACGGATGCACTGCGCGCCGAGATCGTCGGCCGGCTGAGCGGCGAGGGGGCGCCCGCGCTCGGGCGCGCGGTCTTCGCCAACACCGCCGTCGACCGCATCGTGCCGAACCAGGAGCCCGGCTCGGGCCTCGACGTCACGGTGGAGGACTTCTTCGAGTGGGCGATCGAGGCGGGGCCGTTCGGCGACGTGGTCCCGAGCATCCCCGACGCCCACTTCGTGCCCGACCTCGCGCCCTACATCGAGCGCAAGCTCTTCACCGTCAACACCGGCCACGCCACCGTGGCCTACCACGGCTGGATCGAGGGGGCGACGACCCTCGCCGACGCGCTCTCGGTGCCCGCCGTGTTCTCGGAGGTGCGTGCCGTGCTGGCCGAGACGAAGGCGCTGCTCGTGGCCAAGCACGAGTTCGACCCGGCCACCCAGGAGGCCTACCTCGAGAAGAACCTCGCACGGTTCGCCAACCCGTACCTCACTGACACCCCCGAGCGGGTGGGTCGCCAGCCGCTCCGCAAGATCAGCCGGCACGAGCGCTTCATCGGCCCGGCCGCCGAGCTCGCCGAGTGGGGTCTGGCGACGGATGCCCTGCTGCGTGCCGTGGGAGCGGCGCTGCGCTTCGATGCCCCGAGCGACCCGCAGACCGCCGAGCTCGGCGAGTTCCTCGACACCCTCACACCGGAGCAGTTCGCCGAGCAGGTCTGTGGGATCGCCCCCGCGCATCCGCTGTTCGACGCGCTGGCCGGCACTATACGCTCGGTGCAAGCCTTTCGCTGATTGCGCACGGGCGTTTCTTCGCGTAAGCTTGATCTTTGGTGTTTTCGGCCCGTTTCGCATGCGCGTGATGAGCGCCGATCTCCGCACGACCAGCAAATCCTATTCTTAGCGACAGTGAGGCTATGGCCAAAAAAGACGGTGTTATCGAGATCGAGGGCGCGGTCGTCGAAGCCCTCCCGAACGCGATGTTCCGGGTGGAATTGACGAACGGTCACAAAGTGCTTGCCCACATCTCGGGCAAGATGCGCCAGCACTACATCCGCATCCTCCCCGAGGACCGCGTGATCGTGGAGTTGAGCCCTTACGACCTCACCCGTGGCCGGATCGTCTACCGCTACAAATAGGCGCTGCTGGAAAGTAACGGCCCGGCATTCTGCCGGGTACGAGGACAGCGAAGAGAGAAACAAATGAAGGTCAACCCCAGCGTCAAGCCCATCTGCGAGCACTGCCGCGTCATCCGCCGCAACGGCCGCGTGATGGTCATCTGCAAGAGCAACCCGCGCCACAAGCAGCGCCAGGGCTAGTAGCACCCGGCTCCGGCCGGTCTGAAGAGCAGAGCCAGGAACCCGAGCGATCGGGGGACACCCCAGGAGGAGGCCTGGGCACCGGTTCTGTCCGAAACCTCCACACATCACCAGGAGATAGCCACAATGGCACGTCTAGCAGGAGTTGACATCCCCCGCGACAAGCGCGGGAAGTCGCACTCACGACATCTACGGGGTGGCC
>BADC01000922.1 GCA_000333435.1 Corynebacterium-like bacterium B27
GCGGGCGCTCTGGGCACGAACTGCTCCGGCTCGGCGAGACCGTTGTGCACGAGGTCGAACTGTTCGCGCGCGGTGCCCCCGCGGCCTTCCCGGTGCTGAAAGCCGATCTGCCCGCCCGGGCCTGACGGCAGCCGCCCAGAGACCGTCCCCCTTTTCCACCCTCATCACCAACCCCACCACCCCCTCATCAAAGGAGATGTCCTGTGAACCACCGCCTCATCCGCCGTGCGACCGCCGTTGCGGCGGCGACCGCCACGGCCGCACTGCTGCTCGCCGGCTGCAGCGGCACATCCGCCCCCGCCGAGTCATCCGGCCCGGTCGACCTCACCTTCACGGCCTGGGATCCGAACATGGACACGATCGTCGACGTCTGGAACGAGGCCCACCCCGACATCCAGGTCGAACTGGTCAGCCCGAGCGAGAACGCCGACGAACTCGTCACGAAGTGGATCTCGCAGAAGGACACCGGCACGAACCCCGACATCGTGAAGGCCGAGTACCAGTCGCTGCCCGCCCTGATCGCCAACGGCGTCGTGGTCCCGCTCGACGACGACGCCGACGTCGCCAGCCACTACGACGACGCCGTGCTCTCGCTCGTGCAGTTCGACGGCAAGACCTACGGGGTGCCGCAGGACTTCGCGCCGCTGGTGTTCTTCTACCGCCAGGACATCTTCGAGCAGCAGGGCCTGAAGGTGCCCACCACCTGGGACGAGTACGCCGCCACCGCCCGTGCGCTGCACGCGGCGAACCCCGCGCAGTACCTCGGCACCTTCAGCGCCGGCGACCCGGGCTGGTTCGCCGGTCTGACCCAGCAGGCCGAAGCCAACTGGTGGAGCGCCGACGGTGACACCTGGACCGTCGCGGTGAACGACGCTCCCTCCAAGAAGGTGGCCGACTACTGGAACGGGCTGATCGACGAAGGGGTCATCCAGTCGAACCCGTTCTGGTCGACGCAGTGGAACGCCGAGATGAACGACGGCACGCTCGCGGGCTGGATCAGCGCATCCTGGGCCCCCGCCCAGTTCCCGAACATCGCCGCCGACACCGAAGGCAAGTGGGCGGCAGCGCCCCTGCCGGCCTGGCAGGCCGGCGACACCACCACGGGCATCTGGGGCGGTTCGGCGATGGCGGTCTCGAGCAGCTCGAAGCACCCGAAGGAGGCGGCCGAGTTCGCCACCTGGCTCAACACAAGCGATGAGGCGCTCAGCATGCAGATCAGCGACATCAACGTCTACCCGGCCGCGACCAGCGGGCGCACCCTGCCAGAACTCGACGCTCCGCCCGCGTTCCTCCCGAACCAGCCCGACTATTACAAGCTGATCGGTGAGATCGCCCCCTCGGCGCGGAGCTTCGACATCTGGGGCCGGGATGCGACGGTCACCTTCGGCGCCTACCGCGACGGCTTCTCGTCGGCGCTGCAGAACGGGACCCCGCTGTCGGCGGCCCTGGATACCATGCAGACCGCGACGGTCGACGACATGACAAGCTCGGCTT
>BADC01000921.1 GCA_000333435.1 Corynebacterium-like bacterium B27
ATTCGTCACCAGATGCCGATAGAGATCGCTCAACTCCATCACGTGGAAGATGATCAGATCCCGCGGCGGCACCTGTGCCACTATCACTTCGATGTATCGATCCGTCTGGCCGTGAGGGTGACCGACGTACACCGTCAGTACCTCTCCGGGCCGACCAGACAACCGCTCCGTACCGACCGCGTGGGCGATGGCGTACACCGCATCCTCGCGAGGAATCCCGTGCTTGCCAGCGCTGGCCGGCCAAATGACTCCCATGAAAAATGGTACCACAAAAGGGGACCACAGCGTCTGGGATGGGCGGTGGAGCCTCAGACGAGGCCGGCCGAGTAGGCGAAGATCACGGCCTGCACACGGTCGCGCAGCTCGAGCTTCATCAGCACGCGGCCCACATGGGTCTTCACGGTCGACTCCGAGAGGTAGAAGCGCGCCGCGATCTCGGAGTTCGTGAGCCCCTCGGCCATCGCCACGAGCACCTCGTGCTCGCGCTCGGTGAGGGCGGCGAGCCGTTCGGCGGCCGGGTCGGGAACAGCGGTGGCGCCACCCGCTCCCGCCGCCGATGCACCAGGCACCGCGGGCCCGCCGCCGGGTGCCGCGGCCGGCAGCTGCGGGCCGAAGAGCTCGAGCAGCTTGCGGGTCACCCGCGGCGAGACGGCGGCGTCACCGCTCGCCACGGCACGGATGGCGGCGGCGAGCTCGGCGGGCTGGGCATCCTTCAGCAGGAATCCGCTCGCCCCCGCGTTCAGGCCGGCGAAGGCGTACTCGTCGAGGTCGAAGGTGGTGAGGATGATGATGCGGCTGGCCGGATGCGCCGCCACGATCGCGCGGGTCGCCTCGATGCCGTCGAGGCCGGGCATCCGTACGTCCATCAGCACGACCTCGGGCCGCAGCCGCTCCACCGCCTCGATCGCCGCGCGCCCGTCACCCGCCTCGCCCACCACCTCGAAGTCGGGCTGCGCCTCGAGCACCATGCGCATGCCCATCCGGATGAGCTGCTGGTCGTCGACGAGCAGCAGCCGGATGCGCGGGGCGGGGTCGGTCATGATGTCTCTCCTTCAGGTCGGGCCGCGACAGCCGCGACGGGCAACGACGCACGCACACGCCAGCCGCGCGCGCCCGCGGGGCCGGCGGTCACGGTGCCGCCGTAGACGGCCACCCGCTCGCGCAGCCCGATCAGGCCCCGGCCCGAGCCGAGCGAGGCGGCACCGCGGGTGGGGTCGAGCCCGTCGTCCTTCACCTCGATGCTGATGCCGCCGGCCTCGTAGGCGAGCACCACGTCGACCGCGGTGGGCTGCACGGCGTAGCGCAGGGCGTTGGTCAAGGCCTCCTGCACCACCCGGTACACGGTCAGCTGCACGAGCGGATCGGCCGGGGCCGTGCCACTGGCGGTCACCCGTACGGGAAGGCCCGCCGCCCGATACGAAGCGAACAGTTCCGGGAGGTCGGCGAGGCCCGGCTGCGGCAACAGCGGGGCCGGGGCTGTCGACGCGCCGTCACCACCAGAACCGGCGACCGAGTCGGAGCCGGTGGGCGGCTCGGTCAGCACCCCGAGCGAGAGCCGCATGTCGGTGAGCGCGCGCCGCGCCGTGCTGGCCGTCTGCCGGATCGCCTCGCGCGCCGTCTCGGGCGAGCGCTCGATGCTCGCCTCGGCGCCGTCGGAAAGCGCCACGATCACGGTGAGACTGTGAGCCACGATGTCGTGCATCTCCCGCGCGATGCGCGCCCGCTCGGCGGCGGCCGAGAGCTGGGCCTGCTGGTCGCGCTCCCGTGCCAGCTGCCGCGCGCGCTCGAGCAGGGCCAGGATGTACCGGCGCCGGTTGCCGAAGGTGATGCCGACGAGGGTGGCGATCACCATGGTCATGGCGAAGAGCACGCCGTACCCGATGATGCCGGCCAGATCGGTCGGGTCGTGCAGGGTCGTGGCGAGCACGCCGGTGCCCGAGGCGATGGCGGTCCAGATCCAGGCCGAACGCGCCGAGCGGTAGACGGCGAGGGCGTAGAGGGCGAACATCATCGGGATGGCGTCGAGCTGCTGCGAGGCGGTGCCCATCACGAGCAACGAGGCGGCGCAGATCGTCGCGGTGATGACCGGGACGTAGCGGCGGAACAGCAGCGCCACGGCGACGGCCGCCGCGACATAGAGCAGCAGGATGCCGAACGCCGGCGTGCTCCGCAAGCCGCCGTCCTGGAAGGGGAACGGTGTCGCGCCGAACAGGGAGGCGATGAACACCACCACGGCCACGATGCCCGACGGCACCGCGTAGCCGCCCGCGATCAAGCCGTCGAGGAGCCACGGGTGCCGGTTGAAGTACGAGCGGATGAACCCCGGCGGTTTGGGCAGCCGCAAGTCCTCGGCGCCGGACGGCTGAGCCGCCGGCGCCGAGGAAAGGCTGCCGAATCCCCCGACGGGGCCGGGTGTCGCCACTGTCAGGCGTCCCTCCGTTTGATGAGGATCGCTGCCGGGATGGCGACGACCGCGATCCACCCGAGCATAACGAGCACCGCCTGCCACGGCTCGAAGATGTCGCTGCCGAAGAAGAGCGACTGGCCCACCACGCCGGGCAGCCACTGACCGATCACGGTCACCCAGTCCGCCGTGATGAACGAGAGCACGGTCGGCACCACGAGAAGGAGGCCGAGCGCCGCCGCGATCCCACCCGCCGTGTGCCGCAGCACCGCGCCGAGGAAGTAGGCGAGCAATCCGATCAGCGCGAGATAGCCTGCGCCGCCCACCAGCCGGCCCCAGAGCTCGGGGTCGGTGATGTCGGAGGTGATGCCTCGCGCATCCAGCATCGGCCAGGTGACGGCGTAGGCCGCGAACACGGCCACGAGCCCCACGACGAAACTGGTGACGGCGAACACGATCGCCTTGGCCCAGAGCACCGGCAGCCGCTTGGGCACCGCGGTGAGGCTCGACCGGATCTGGCCGGTGCCGTACTCGCCGCTGATCACGAGCACGCCGAGCACCGAGATCACGAGCTGGCCGAGCATGATGCCGAGGGTGGCGGGCAGCACCGCCGCCTGGTTGGGGTCGGCACCGGCCCCCGGGCCGCCGGGGCCGCCGTTGAGGCTGTCGGTGGCGAGCACGAGCACCACGCCCATGCCGATCTGCACCACCACGAGGATGGCGTAGACCCAGATCGTGGAGCGGAGGGTCGTGAGCTTGATCCACTCCGACCGCAGGATGCCCGTGAAGCGCAGCCGCACATCCGAAACCGGCTGGTGCGACGCCCGCACCGCGGGCGCGGTGGCGGTGGCCGCGCTCATCGGGCCACCCCCTGCGCTGCCGCGGCTTCCGGG
>BADC01000920.1 GCA_000333435.1 Corynebacterium-like bacterium B27
CATCGCCCGTGCGCGACGCCGGCGGCCACCGCCTCCTGCTCCCAGCGCGGCACCTTGTGGCTCGGCCGGAACGACGCGACCACCGCGAGCACGAGCGGCGCGCGGCGCGCCTTGCCGCGGTAGCTCGCGATGATCACGTCGGCCTCGCCGTTCGACTCGTCGCCGTCGGTGAGCTGGGCCGCGACCCGGTTCGTGGCGTCGACGGGGTCACCGAAGTCGAGCGACGTGATGCCACCGGGCGAGACGAGGGTGGTCGTCTCCTCCGTGACGGTGCCGATGACACCGATCGTCAGGCCGTCGACCTCCTCGAGGGCGTACTCGGGCAGCGCCGGGGTGGTCGTGCCCTTCTCGTACACGTTCGCACCGAGGTAGTCCCACTTCGCATTCGGCGCGTCGGACGGGCCCATGATGCGGTCCACCAGATCGGCGTAGCCCTGGTCGAACTCGTGGTTGCCCACGGCGCTCGTGCGCAGTTCGAGCGCGTTCAGCACGTCGATGGTGGGCTGGTCCTTGGCCGAGGCCGAGGCGAACAGCGACGCTCCGACGTTGTCACCGGAGGAGACGAAGAGGGTGTTGTCCTCTCCGCCCTCGGCGCGCAGCTGCTCGATGGTGCCGGCGAACTTCACCGTGTTCGCATCGATCCGACCGTGGAAGTCGTTGATGTCGAGCAGGTTGAGGTCGACCGTCGAGGGCGCGGCCTCGCCGAACGAGTAGCCGACGACCACGGGGTCGTGGTCGCTCGAGCGGTAGACGCTCTCGTCGTAGAAGTTGGTCGCGTTGTAGTTGTAGCGGCTGTACTCGAGGGCGATCGACTCGCCGGAGTTGATGTTCCAGATGTCGGTGCCGGTCACCTTCGCGTCGGCCGAGGGCGAGGCGAAGATGTGGTCGAGCGAACCGGAGGCACCGCTGAACGAGTAGCTGTACTTGCCCGACTTGGCACCCTGGTCGACGTACCCCGCGTCCGTGATCGCCACGGCCGGGTCTTCCTTCGAGTAGGCGTTGAAGTCGCCGATCAGGAAGACGTCGCTCGTGCCGAGTTCGGTCTGCAGCTCGTCGGAGAAGCCGAGCAAGGCGTTCGCCTGACGCAGCCGGTCGCCGTTGAAGTACCCCTGCGGCCCGTTGGCGTTGTCGCCCGATGCACTGTCGGAGCTCGACTTCGACTTGAGGTGGTTGACGATGGCGATGAACGCGTCGTCGTCATCCGTCGCCCCGGCCGGCTCGAACTCCTGCGCGAGCGGCTGCCGCGCGTTCGAGAACGCGGGGTCGACCAGCACGTGCGAGTCACCGACGGGCTGCACGGCGTCTTCCTTGTAGATGAAGGCGGTGCGGATGACGTCCTGCTGCGCCACGGGGGGCAGAGCGGATGCATCGGGCGAGGGCACGAAGGCCCACTCGCCCTCACCCTCAGGCAGCGCCGCGTTCAGCGCATCCGTCAGGGTGCTGAGAGCGTCGTCGCGGTCGAGGCCGAACTTCACCGAGTTCTCGATCTCCTCTAGCGAGACGACCTCGGCGCCCAGGCCGTTGATGGCCGCGACGATCTTCGCCTGCTGGCGCTGCAGATCCTCGTCCTCCGCGGCACCACGGGCGTCGCAGCCGGTGTTGACCGTCACGGGGTCGCCGTCGCGGTCGACGTAGTAGGAGCATCCGGAGAGCGAGTCGCCGGTGGTGGTGAAGTAGTTCAGCACGTTGAAGCCGGCGATCTGGATGTCGCCACCCACCTCCTCGGGAGCCGCGGCGCGCACGTTCGAGAACGTGGCCGGCGCGGTGCCGTCGGCGGTGAGCTGCGTGGTGGGCTGGAACTTCCAGGCGTTGTTGCGGTAGTCGAACACCACGGGTGCAGTGAAGCTCACCGCGGCGCCGACGGTGATCGGTGCCGTGTCGCCCGCCTTCAGGTACGGCAACGGGATGTCCTGGTTGTCGCCCCCGCCGTTGGGCAGGAAGTTGATGCTGGCGCCGTCGTCGAGCGTCACCGCGCGGGCGGCGTTGTCGGCCACCGCGGTGTCGTACTCGGCCGTGCCCGGCCGGGCGATCTCGGTGGGCGTGATGAGCGGCGTCGTGCCCGAGGCCAGGCCGATCTCGGCGTACTGGTTGGTGCTGTACGTGTTGCTCACCGTGTAGTCGCCCTGCGGAGCGAGCAGCATGCCCTCGAGCGACTCACGGGCCGCTGCGTCGTGAGGCAACGCCACCGTGGCGGGCTCGGGCGCGGTGACGGTCGACTTGTCGAGCTGCACCAGGCCATCGGCGGAGGTGACGTTGAACTCCGTGAGGCCCTGGAACTCCGTGACCGTGCCGGTGACCTGCACGTAGTCGCCGATGGCGACGGATGCGGCGGTGGGGGCCGAGTAGACGAAGATCGCGTCGGAGGCGGTGTGCGTGGTCAGGTCGACCGCGCCGCCGGTGCCGGGCGTCTGGATGTAGTAGCCGTTGAACCCGCCCGTGGCGTAGGTCGCGGTGACGACACCGGTGGTGGTGACGACGGGTGCCGGGGTGGTGGCGAACGGCGAGGTGTCACCCGTGCCCTGGAGCTCGGCGATGGTGTGCGCCTCGGGATCGGCCGGGTCGGTCGGATCGGTCGGATCCGTGGGGTCGGTCGGGTCCGTGGGGTCGGTGCCGGCGGAGTTCTGCGGGGTGACCGTGGTCGCGACGGAGAAGTCGGCCGAGTTCACGTCGCTGTCGGCGCCGTCGGTGCGGGTCAGCGATTCGGGCACCGAGTTGGCCGCCAGCGCCGGGGTGGCCGTGCCCTCCCAGGTGTTCGAGCCGTAGCCCACGAGGTCGACCACGTCGGCCGTGCCGGCGGCGTCGCCGACGGGCAGGGTGATCGGGGCGGCCGTGTCGGCCAGATAGATGGTGCCGTCGGTGCCCTTGGGGTTGATGGCGTTCGCGACATCGAGATCGGGAGTGGGCAGGTCGGCTCCGGTGGCACCGTTGCCGTTGATCTGCACGAGGTAGTAGCCGTCGGCCGCGATCGTGCCGCTCAGCGCAGCGACGCCGCTCGGCGCGCCGGAACCGCTGGTCGCGCGGTATTGCAGCGACCAGCCATCGAGCGAGACGTCGGCGTCGCCCGGGTTGAAGAGTTCGACGAACTTGTGGTTGTAGGGGGCGTTCGCTGAGCCGCCCTTGGTGTAGACCTCGTTGATCACGACGCCGGTTCCGTCGACGCTGGCGGAAGCGGACGACGCGACCCCGATGAGAGGCGCCGCGAACAGCGCACCCCCGAGGACCGTCGCGAGAGCCGCTTTCACGGATCTCGTGGCTGACTTTGACATGGATCTCCTAGAGCTCGCGGGTCACGGGGATTCGGCCATGCTAGAAGGCTCCGGTAACGAAAGGAAGAGTAAACATTTCGCGGAGGTTAACTTAGCAGAACTGAACTTATGTCACCCTTACGGGGGTCATAGGCTATCGGCAGGGCGAGCATCCGTTCAAGGCTTCGAGGCGAATTTCTGAAGAATTTCACCCTCGAACAGGGGTGGCGGGAGGCGATCGCCCTCAGACCGAGCCCACACCGGTGGACGGTAGACTGGCAGCACCTCTTCCCGCCGATCCGCAGGAGCGCTCCGTGCCGAAAATCGTCGTCGACGTCATGCCGAAGGCTGAACTTCTCGACCCCCAGGGCAAGGCCGTGGCCGGCGCCCTCGCCCGCCTCGGCAACGAGCACTTCTCCGCGGTGCGGGTGGGCAAGCGCTTCGAGCTCACGGTCGACGGGCCGGTCGACGAGGCCGTGCTCAGCTCGGTGCGCGAGATCGCCGACGAGCTGCTGTCGAACTCGGTGATCGAAGACGTGGTGAACATCACCGTGGTCGACGAGGCCGGCGAGCACAGCGCCGCCGCGGCATCCGGAGCACTCGCGTGACCCGGGTCGGCGTCGTCACCTTTCCCGGTTCGCTCGACGACCGCGACGCCCAGCGGGCGGTTCGTTTCGCCGGCGGCACGCCGGTGGCCCTCTGGCACGGCGACCACGACCTGCAGGGCGTCGACGCCGTCGTGCTGCCGGGCGGCTTCAGCTACGGCGACTACCTGCGCTGCGGCGCCATCGCGTCGCACTCGCCGATCATGCGCGAGGTCGTCACCGCCGCCGAGCGCGGCGTGCCGGTGCTCGGCATCTGCAACGGCTTCCAGATGCTCACCGAGGCGCACCTGCTGCCGGGCGGCCTCATCCGCAACGATCACGGTTCGTTCATCTGCCGCGACCAGGTGCTGCGGGTCGAGAACGCCTCGACGGCCTGGACGAACGGGTACGCGGCCGGCCAGGAGATCACCGTTCCGCTGAAGAACGGCGAGGGCGGCTACATCGCGTCGACCGAGACGCTGGAGCGGCTCGAGGGCGAGGGTCTGGTGGCGTTCCGCTACGTCGGCGTCAACCCCAACGGCTCACTCAACGACATCGCCGGGGTCACGAACGAGCGCGGCAACGTGGTGGGCCTCATGCCTCACCCCGAGCACGCCGTCGAGCCCGGCTTCGGCCCCGACACCGCCGCCGCCATGCGCTCGGGCGTCGACGGCCTCACCATCTTCACCTCGGCCCTGCACTCCCTCCTCGCCGCCTGAGCCGCACGCAGCCGGTGGGTCGGGGTCGCGGGCTGTACGTCGAGACGTTGATCCACGCCGACCTCGAGACGGTCTGGCGCCTCACGCAAGACCCGGCGTTGCATCCGCGGTGGGACCTGCGGTTCAGCACGATCGAACCGATCGGCACGGATGCGCGTGGCCGCACCCGGTTCCGGTACGAACGCGCGCTGCCGCTGCACCGCATCCGTGGCACCGGAGTCTCGCTCGGCGAACGCACCCGACCCGACGGCACCCGCACGTCAGCCCTCGCCTTCGACACGACCGACCGGTTCTCGCCGTTGCGCAGCGGCCGAGGGTACTGGCGCTATCTGCCCACTCCCGAGGGCGTGCGCTTCATCACGGGGTACGACTACGTGCCCGGATTCGGCCGGCTGCCCGACCTGCTCCTGCGGCCCCTCGTGCTGTGGCTGACGGCGTGGAGCTTCGACCGGCTCCGCATCTGGGCGGAGACCGGCGAACCGCCGGAGCGCTGGGGGCTGCGCTCGGTGCTAGCCCTCTGGCGCGCCGGGCGGCCGCGCGCCGCCCGGTGCCGCACCCGGCCCCCACGAGCCGGGGCCATGGCCGATGCCCCGGCCACCTTGGCGGAGCTGGCGTGACCGACTCGATCTTCCGCACCGCTCTGGGCGAGGAGCGCTTCGCGCGCCTGCATCCGATGCTGCAACGGCGCTTCGGGGTCTCGCTCGAAGCCGGCTACGCCTGCATCGGCCGCGGCACGATGGACCTCATCCGGCGCGGGCCGTGGTGGACCGTGCCGTTCCTGCTCGTCGGACGTCTCCGGCACATCCTCGTCGCCGACACCGGAGTGCGGGTTCCCTTCACCATCGAGAACTACCCCTACCGCGACCCGTTCGGCCGTGAGACCGTCACCTTCGTGCGCGAGTACCGGGTTCGACGCCGACCGGCGCGGTTCGACGCGACGATGGTGCTGGATGCCCGGCGCGGCGTCGTGGTCGACTACCTCGGCACCCACCAGCACCTCGCGGTCGACCTCGATCTCGACGTGGACGAGCGGGGTGGACTCGTGCTGCGCTCCGCCGAGCAACGCTTCTACGAGGGGCCGCTCGCGTTCCGCTTCCCGCTCCTGTTCTCGGGCTCCGCCGAGCTGCACGAGCGCTGGGACGAGGAGCGGAGCGCTTTCCACATCTCGCTCGTGGTGCGAAACCGGGCGCTCGGCTTCCTCTTCGGGTACGAGGGCTGGTTCGAGTGCGAGTTCCCGGCGGCGACGGACGCGCCGGCTCGCCTCAAGCCCGTGCGGCACGAGCGGCGGCTCTGACCGGCCGAGGCCGGATCGTGGCCGGATGCGCCAGGGACCACCGGGCGCGATCGCTCACAGCCAGCGGGGCGCCTGCGGAGCGGGCCCACCGGCGCCCGTGGTGACGCCCGCCCGCGATCGTCCGGTCGTCCAGGCGAGGAGCGCCGGGAGGGTGGCCCGGATGCGCTCCGCCGGCTGAGCGGTCGACCCCGCGGCCCTGAACTCCTCCCCGGTCGCGGCGTCCACGAGCACGTACTCGATCGAATCGCGCGATGACCAGGTAGTGAGCACGTCACCGATGAGGCGGCGCGCGACGTGCGCCGGCACATCCTCGAATCGGCCGCCGTTGCCGAGGTCGATCGCGTGCAACCACACCTCGCGCGACCGCAGCCACACCGTCTCCGACACCGGCACCTCGCGGCCCTGCGCCGTGCGCACCACGAACGACCAGCGCTCCACCGGAAGGTCGCGCCACGCGACGTCCAAGGCGATGGCGGCGTGATCGGAGAGGTGACGCAGCGCCCGGGGCGCGAGGGTGGCGCCGAAGGAGATCTCGCTCGCCCGTGCGTCGGGCGACGAGTACATGGGTGACGGGACGCCGCTCTCGGCCCAGTCGACCAGACGGTTCAGCCCGCGGGCGTTGTAGCCGACGTGCGCGATGACGTGCGCGCGGGTCCACCCCGCCAAGCGCGACGGCTCGAGCAGCTCCGCATTGCGGAGTTCGTTGAGCTTGCGGCTGAAATAGGCCTGACCGAGCCGCACGTCACGGAGGTCAGAGAGCACCGCCGGATCGGTCGCCCGGTCGGTGAGAACGGTCATCGTTCGCGGCCCGCGACGTACGAGCGCTCGAAGCTCAGCCGTTCGATGACCGGGGCGTCGGAGAACCGGAACAGGTCGAGCTGGGTCTCGGCGCGGAACTCCCACGGCTCCCAGGAGGGCACCACCACGAGGTCGCCCTTCTCCAGGGTCCAGGTCTCACCCGCCACCGCCATCTCGCCGCGGCCCTCGAACACCTGCCACACCGAGGAGCCCACCTCCTGCCGGCTGGGCGTCTGCGTGCCCGCCCGCAGCCGGTGGAACTCGGCGCGGAGGGTGGGCATGACGTCACCCCCGTTGGTCGGATTGGTGAAGCGGATGCCCGCGTGGCCCTGTTCGACGGTGGCCGGGAAGCCCTCCTCCTCCAGCAGCAACTGCTCGCGCAGCGCGCGGTCGGTGTGCTCCCAGCGGTAGGCGGCGATCGGCGAGTTGACGTGCGAGTCGAGACCGGAGAGCGGGCGGAGGCCCGGGTTCGCCCACAGCCGCTCGGCACGGGAGACCGATGGCGTCGAGTAGTCGGTGACGCGCTCCGTGCCGAACTCGAAGAAGCCGACGTCGAGATGCTCGGCCAGCGGGACGTCCAGCCCGTCGATCCAGGCCATGGGCTGATCGGTCTCGTTGTGATGCCCGTGGAAGTTCCAGCCCGGCGTGAGCAAGAAGTCACCCCGGCGCATCGCGACCGGATCGCCGTTGACCACCGTCCACACGCCTTCCCCCTCGACGACGAAGCGGAACGCGTTCTGCGAATGCCGGTGCTCGGGTGCGGTCTCGTGCGGCCCCAGATACTGGATCGCGGCCCAGATGGTGGGGGTGGCGTACGGGCGTCCGTTCAGCCCCGGGTTGGCGAGCGCGATCGCCCGCCGCTCGCCACCACGCCCCACCGGGACGAGATCGCCGGAGCGAGCGGCGAGCGGCAGCAGCTCGTTCCACCGCCAGACGCACGGCTGCGCCTTCGAACGCGGCACGTCGGTCATCACCTCGCCGAGCTGGGTCCACAACGGGCTGAGATTCTTTGCGGCGAAGTCCGCGTACAGACGGCTGAGCTCCGGGCTCTCGCCGTCCATCGCGTTCTCGACGTCGTTCATCGTGTTGTGGTCGGTCATCCGAACTCCTTCGTTCTGCCAGAGCGGGGCAGCGCAGCGGGCTTCCACGGCGCGCTCAGATCAGCTGGAAGTGCACCCACTTCTGCCCCTCGGCGAGACCGGCGAGCTGCCGTCCGGCCGACTGCAGGATGATCGGCGACGACGAGATGTGCTGCGTGCCGGCGTGCACGTCGCGGTACAGCCGCTGGAGCGTACCTCTCCGCAGGGCGTCGCTGCCGGCGCTGCGGTAGACGAATCCGGAGATCTGGTCGAGTTGCTCGGTGGCGTTGCAGAGCGCGGCACGGTTCAACGTCTCCAGGCGCACCGACATCCGGTCGCCCTCGGCGAGCACGCCCTCGATCTCCTCCCACACGTCGTAGAGCAGGGCCTGGGCCGAGCGGAGCTTCAGCTCGGCGATGGCATACTGCTCATGGAAGCTCGCGTTCTCGGCCGACGACCCCGCGCGTCCCGCCTTGGCACGCACGGTGACCGCGAGCTCGTCGAGCAGGCGCCGGCCGACTCCGATCGCCCAGGCGCCGTGGTTGATGCTCGCGAAGTTGCCGATACCCACCCGGTACAGCGATCCGCCGGTGACCGGCTCCACGCTCAGCGAGGGGTAGCTCATCTCCGTCGGCACGAACACGCCGTCGAGCGAGTAGTCGATGCTGGCGGTGCCGCGGAGACCGAGCACGTCCCAGTTGTCGACGAAGTCGACCTGATCGACCGGCACGATGAAGAAACGCGTCGTCCCGGACGTGGTGTCGGCGGCGGCGGTGTGCAGGTGGGTCGCGTGCTTGATGCCCGAGGCGAACGACCACTGTCCGCTCACCCGGTAGCCGCCGTCGACGGGCTCGGCTCGGCCGGCCCGGGTGCCCTGTCCGGCGATGCCGAGCCGCGGGGTCCGGAAGAGTTCCTCGGCCGCATCCCGCTCGAAGAAGGCGCCGGCGAGACCGGTCGACATCGCGAGCGCCATCGTGACCCAGCCCGTGGACGGGTCGGCGTAGGAGAGGGTGCGGTAGACGTCCATCGCCTGCCGCGGGGTCATCTCGCTGCCGCCGAGCTCGCGCGGCGTGATCACGCCGATCGCGCCGCTGTCGTACAGGGCCTCGACCACCGGTTCGGCGATCCGGCCGTCGATGTCGTTCTGCGGCCCGTGGGCGTCGACCAGGTCGTGCAACCCGCCCACCGCGGTGAGGACCTCGCTCGTGCTCGGCGCGCCGTCGGTGGACGCGAGGGTCCGGCGCTCGGCCAGCTCGGTCATGGTGAACTCCAATGTTCGTGGCGAAAGTACTCCTGGTGACGCTAGCCGGGCCCGGAATGTGCTGAACAGATGTCGTTGATAGGCATTCGCGGCGGAGTGAGAGCGATTGGTTATCGCGCCTGTCGCCCGTCGGCGGCGATCACGGGGCGC
>BADC01000919.1 GCA_000333435.1 Corynebacterium-like bacterium B27
AGCACGAAGATCACGTTGAAGGTGCCGTTCAGGATGTTCACGCCCACCCTGAAGGCGCCGCCCCCGATCGCGAACCAGGTGTTCGGGTCGCTCGCGGTCTGCTGCAACCACTGCACCGCCGGCGTGAGCGCGCCGCCGAAGCTGTCGTTCAGCGACACGAACCAGTCCTGGGTCTCGATCTCGCCGAAGCCGTGCGGCAGGTACGTGAACAGCTCGGTGAGCTGCTCCACCACGACCGGCACGATCAGCCAGAGCAGCAGGAGCATCAGCACCACGAACCCGGCCATGACGGTGAGCACTGCGAGGGCCCGCGAGAACTTGCGGCGCTCGAGCCACTGCACCACCGGGTAGAGGCCGAGACACACGAACAGCGCCACGAAGACGAGCGTGAGCGCCGTCGCGAGCGACGACACCGCGAGGCCGAGCAGCAGCGCGAGCAGCACGCCCAGGGTCGCGACGAAACCGAACCGGAACGGACCGCTGGTGAGGAGCTTGGGCATCGCCATGCGCTCAGACTAGGGGTCGCGGACGCGCGGGCGCAGCATCGGCGGCGCGCCGGGAATTTAGTTGTCGTTACAAGTGTTTAATTGCCTATCATGACGAACGCATCCGATCTCCTCGCCCCCGACACCGTGATGGGAGCGGTCACCCTCCGCGTGGGCGACCTCGACCGCATGATCGCCTACTACCGCGACGCCGTCACCCTCGACGTCATCGCGCACGGAGGCGACAGCGCGGTGCTCGGGCGCGGCGGGGTGCCCGCCGTCATCCTGCAGCACGCGCCCGAGCTGAAGAACCCGGAGCCGCGATCGGCCGGGCTGTTCCACACCGCCATCCTGTTCGACTCCGAAGCCGCCCTCGCGGCGGCGGTGTACTCGGTGGCGACGCGGTTCCCGCACAGTTTCACCGGGTCATCCGACCACCTGGTGTCGAAGGCGTTCTACTTCGACGACCCGGAGGGCAACGGCGTCGAGCTGTACTGGGACCGCGACCGCACCGAGTGGAGCTGGACCCACGGACAGATCGAGATGTCGACCCTCTTCCTCGACCCCAACGCGTTCCTGCAGCAGAACCTGAGCCCCGAACTCGTCGCCGACCCGCGCGTGGGGAGCGCGGGCGTCGGGCACGTGCACCTCTCGGTGGGTGACGTGGCGCAGGCCCGCGACTTCTACGTCGACACGCTCGGCTTCGAGGTGACGACCGCGTTCGGGTCGCAGGCCCTTTTCGTCTCGGCGGGCGGCTACCACCACCACATGGCGATGAACGTGTGGAACTCGCGCGGTGCCGGGCGACGTCAGCAGACGCTCGGGCTCGGTCAGGTCGAGATCGTGCTGCCGGCCCCCGACGACGTCGCCGCCACCGACGAGCGGATGCGCCACCACGGCCTCCAGACCGCCAACGACGGCCGCACCGTCACCGTCAGCGACCCGTGGAACAACACCATCCTCCTCCGCCCCGCGTCGGCGTGATGAGTTATTAACGGAATCCGGGGCACCGGGGGCGGATGGCGCCCCGGTGCCCCGGATTCTGGTGGTTACTCGGGGTGTGCCGCTACTGGCAGACGGTCAGGTCTTCCACCGCCTCGGTGAGCGTGTTCACGCCACCGAGGAGGGTCGCCCGCTCCGCCCCCAGGTCACGGATCTGCGCCAGCGTCTCCGCCGGGACGCAGGTGCCGGGAACCGTGAACAGCGGCGCGTCGACCTGCGGTCCGAAGGCCGAGCCGGCCAGCGCATCCGGGAAGGTGACACCGGTCGCGATGAGCACCCGGCCCGCCTCGTCGAAGTAGTGCGCGTTGATCGCCCGCGAGGCCGCGTAGCGGTCGGCACCACCCAGACGCACGGTCTTGGCGATCGACCAGGCGTCTTCGTAGATGCCCGACGAGACCGAGTTCGGCCCGCCCGCGATCACGATGTCCTCCACGCCGAGACCGTCGAGCAGGTCGGTGGTCGCCGCGTCGAGCGACTGCTTCGAGCCGTCCACGAGGATGACCGGGGCCGTGCCCGCGACCGCCGCTCCGGCCGACAGGGCGTCGGCGAAGGTGGCGCCCGAGGTGAGCACGGCGGAGTCGACCTGGTCGGGGAAGGTCGCCTCGGCGACGTTCCGCGAGACCTCGAAGCGGTCGGCACCGGCGATGCGCGTGACGTCGGCGATGGTGCCGAGGTCGGTGGCGATGGCCGCGCTGACCGACTTCTCGCCGCCGACGATCACGATGTCGGCCGGGTCGAGCCGCACGATTTCCGCCCGCACCGCGGCCGGC
This sequence comes from Corynebacterium-like bacterium B27, assembly GCA_000333435.1. Classification (GTDB taxonomy): domain Bacteria; phylum Actinomycetota; class Actinomycetes; order Actinomycetales; family Microbacteriaceae; genus Herbiconiux. The sequence goes on from BADC01000919.1 coordinate 2,258, forward strand.
ATGCCGGTCGTGGTGGTGAGCAGGATCGGCGCATCGTCGGCAGCCGCTGCCGGAGCTGCGGACAAGGCGTCGGAGAAGACCTCGCCCGACACGACGTAGACCGTGTCGGCGCCGTCCTTCCAGCCTTCCTTCGAGGTGTTCACCGCGACGTCGTAGCGGGTGGGCCCGTCGATGCGGTCGGTCGCGATCTTCAGCACCTCGACCGGCACGTGCACCACGGTTCCGCTCGGCTGGGCGGTGAGCACGAACTCTCCGGCCCCGGCCGCCGCGTCAGCCGGCACCGTGAGCGACACGGATGCCGCACCGTCGGTGACCGGGATCGGGTCGAACGTCGCGCTCGAACCGGTCCACGTGGCCGTCAGGCTGGTGTTGCGCGGGCTGCCGAGCGAGGTCAGGTCGAGACCAGCCACGTCGAAGCTCACGGTCGAGCCGCTCAGCACCGGCTCGGCCGGCGCACCCGTCACCTCGACGGCCTTGCGGTCGAACTCGGGGCTGAGCCCCTGGTTCGCCTGCAGGTAGGCGATCCACGCGTCGCGGTCGATCAGACCGGAGTCGCGCGCATCCGCACCCTTGGCCAGCTCACGGAAGTTGTCGCCGCCCGAGGTGAGGAAGCTGAACGTTCCGATCCGGTAGCTCGCAGCCGGGTCGATCGGCGCACCGTCGATCCAGATGCCCGTCACGTGCTCGCCCTGCGGCGCCGCGGCGTCGTAGGTGTAGTTCACGTTGTCGGAGAGGCCGAGCTTCAGGAACGGACGCGACGGGATGGTGCCGTCGGGGTTCGTCTGCCACTGCTGCTCGAGCACGGTCTTGAACTGAGCGCCCGTGAGCGACGTGGTCCAGAGGTTGTTCACGAACGGCAACACCGCGTTCGCCTCGGCGAAGGTGACCACGCCGTCGGTGTTGGCCGGGTTCGACGTCGTGTCGCCGGCGAACCGGAGCTCGTCACGCAGACCGCCCGGGTTCACCACACCGATGGTCGCACCGCCGCGATCGGCCGAGCTGAGGCTCGACACCAGCGAGTCGGCGACCAGGTTGCCCAGGGTCGACTCCGACGCACGGTCGTCGCGGTTGCCGCCGGCGTAGCCGGTGGGGCCGTAGGCGCCGCCCAGGAAGGCGGTGGTGATGTCGGCCGTGACCGATCCCACCGGCTGGTTGCCGATGATCGCCGCTGCGGCGAGCGCCGCGTCGGTGATCTCCTTCACCTTCGCCACCCTTGGGTAGTCCGCGACCAGCTTGGCGTCGAGCGCGGCGCTGTTGGCCGCTGTCTCGGCCGGGGTCGCGCCGGTCGCCGCGGCGAGCCGGGGCACGTTCCGCTGGGTGTAGCTCTGCACGTCGCCGGTCGTGGCGTCGACGGTGAGCTTCACGTTGCCGATGTTCTCGCCGTAGTTGCCGGTCTGGAGCACGGGGCGCGTCTTGCCGGTGACACCCGGGATCGGGCCGTCCCACGCGTACTGCTTGTGCGTGTGGCCGGTGAAGATCACGTCGACGGCGGCCGAGGTCTCGGTCACGATCTTCGCGAAGGCACCGCCGGCCGCGATCTCCTGCTCGAGCGAGGCGCCGTCGGGCGTGCCCGCGCCGGCCCCCTCGTGGTAGCTCGCGATGATCACGTCGGCCTCGCCGTTCGACTCGTCGCCGTCGGTGAGCTGGGCCGCGACCCGGTTCGTGGCGTCGACGGGGTCACCGAAGTCGAGCGACGTGATGCCACCGGGCGAGACGAGGGTGGTCGTCTCCTCCGTGACGGTGCCGATGACACCGATCGTCAGGCCGTCGACCTCCTCGAGGGCGTACTCGGGCAGCGCCGGGGTGGTCGTGCCCTTCTCGTACACGTTCGCACCGAGGTAGTCCCACTTCGCATTCGGCGCGTCGGACGGGCCCATGATGCGGTCCACCAGATCGGCGTAGCCCTGGTCGAACTCGTGGTTGCCCACGGCGCTCGTGCGCAGTTCGAGCGCGTTCAGCACGTCGATGGTGGGCTGGTCCTTGGCCGAGGCCGAGGCGAACAGCGACGCTCCGACGTTGTCACCGGAGGAGACGAAGAGGGTGTTGTCCTCTCCGCCCTCGGCGCGCAGCTGCTCGATGGTGCCGGCGAACTTCACCGTGTTCGCATCGATCCGACCGTGGAAGTCGTTGATGTCGAGCAGGTTGAGGTCGACCGTCGAGGGCGCGGCCTCGCCGAACGAGTAGCCGACGACCACGGGGTCGTGGTCGCTCGAGCGGTAGACGCTCTCGTCGTAG
>BADC01000918.1 GCA_000333435.1 Corynebacterium-like bacterium B27
AGATCGATGTCACGTGGCGCTGCTGCGGAACGCACTCGACGCCCTGGCTGAGATCGGGGCGCCGCTCGAGCACGTGACGCTCTATCAGGGCATGAAGTACTACGGGGCACATCTCGGCGCCTTCGCGACTCCCGCGCGGGAGGACGACCCGCGACTGATCGTGCCGAACTTCTACTACGACCAGGAGGACCTGCTGCGCGCGACGGCGGCGGAGCGCGGTTTCGCGATCACGCTGTTCCGGCCCGAAGGGGTGATGGGTCACGCGCAGGGCACACCGATGAACCTGCTGATGGTGCTCGCCGCCTACGTCGCCGTCAGCCGCGAGCTCGGAATGCCGCTGCGCTTCCCGGGCCCGCGGGCCGCCTATGACGGCGTGGTCTACCAGATGTCCGACGCGGCGTTGCTCGCCCGGGCCACCGAGTGGGCGGCCGGCGCACCCACCGCGCACGGCGAGGCGTTCAACGTCACCAATGGCGACGTCATCCGCTGGCGGCAGCTGTTCACGGCGATCGCCGCGCATTACGGGATGCCGCTCGGCGAGCCGCAGCCGTTCCGGCTCGCCGAGTCGATGCCGTTGCACGAGCCGGTGTGGGATGCGATGGTCGCCCGGCACGGATTGGTGCCGACGCCTTGGGCGACGCTGGTCGACTGGCGGTTCGGCGACGCCATCTTCGGGGCGACCACCGACAACGTCAGCTCGACGATCAAGCTGCGCCGGGCGGGCTTCGCCGACTGCCTCGACACCATCGACCGCACGCTCGAACTGCTCGACGACCTCGCGGCGCGCCGCGTCGTGCCGGCGGCCGGCGCCGCCGCGACTACGCCAGATTCTGGCGCGGCACAACGACCTTCTTGATGATGATCAGAATGGATGCGGTCACCGGGCACGCGATCAACGCGCCGAGGAGCCCGAGCAGCGTTCCGCCCACCATCGCGCCGATCAGCACCAGCGAGCCGGGGATGCTGATGGCTTTGCCGACGATGCGCGGGGTCAGCACGTACGCCTCCACCTGCACGTAGACGAGCATCACGATGCCCACGACGAGCGCGGTGCCGGGCGAGGTGAACAGCGACACCACCGTGACGAGCACCAGGTTGATGACGCTGCCGACGAGCGGGATG
>BADC01000917.1 GCA_000333435.1 Corynebacterium-like bacterium B27
GGGCGGGTGGGCAGTTGTCGCTCGCCATCCCGACGGCGCTGCAGACGGGCAAGCACACTTTCTCGGTGGCGTCGAAGTGGGGCGACGTGACTTTTTCGCCGGCCGTCACCGACAGCTATCAGTTGCAGCCGAAGCCCGCCGTCGAGCGGGTCGACGGCGCCACCCGGTACGACGTGGCGGTGACGGTGTCCAAGCGCAGCTACTCGGGCACCGCATCCGTCGTCTACATCGCAGCGGGAACCAACTACCCGGATGCCCTGAGCGCCGGCCCCGCCGCGGTGAAGCAGGGCGGTCCACTGCTGCTGACGCCCTCCGATCAGCTGTTGCCCGCGGTCTCGGCCGAGATCAGCCGGCTGAAGCCGGCACGGATCGTGGTGGTCGGCGGCGTGAACTCGGTGAACGAGTCGGTCGTCGCTCAGCTTCGAGCACTGGTACCCGACGTGGTGCGGCTCTCCGGTTCCGACCGCTATGAGGCATCGCGAGCGGTGAGCTCCTACGCGTTCGGACCGGCGAGTGCGAAGTCGTTCGTGGCGACCGGGTCGAACTTCCCCGACGCCTTGTCGGTGGGGTCGGGGGCCGCTTCGCAGAAGGTGCCGATCGTGCTCGTGAACGGGCCGGCGGCAACGGCCGACCAACCGACGCTCGATCTGTTCCGCACCCTCGGGGTGTCGACCATCACGATCGCGGGCGGCCCGAACTCGATCTCGGCCGGTGTCGCGGATTCGCTGACGGACGGCGGCCGGGTCGCGGTCAACCGCCTGAGCGGCGCCGACCGGTTCACAGCGTCGCTCGCCATCAACCGGGCAGCGTACACCACGAGTTCCACGATCTATCTGGCCACCGGGTACAACTACCCGGATGCGCTGGCAGGCGGTGCGCTCGCCGGCAAGACGAAGGCGCCCCTCTACATCGTGCCCACGGAGTGTGTGCCACGCGGGGTGATCGCCGACATCGCGACCCTGAAGGCCACGAAGGTCGTGCTGCTCGGCGGCGTGAACTCGCTCAACGCCTCGGTCGCCTCGCTCTCCGCCTGCGCCTGGTGACCTCAGCCCACTCCACCCGGCCCGGCCCCACCCGCCCGGCGGCTCGCGCTCACGCGCGCGGGTACAGTTCGCGGTAGAACTCGCGCTTGAGGTCGCCGAGCGACCAGTGCTGGTTCGTGTCGGCGAGCACGAACTCGATCTCGACCGGCAGCTTCTGCAGCGTGTAGCCGCGCGACTTCGCGAACCAGGTGAACCACAGGTCGTCGAGCAGCCAGTAGCGCTGCGGGAGATCGGTGAAGAACGCGTCCTCGAGGAACATCCCCGAGTCGCAGATCATCCCGCCCGGCCCCACGTGATCCACCGGTCCGCCGACCACGGCGGGCGCGCGGTCGAAGTAGTCGTCGGGCGACACGGTGAAGGCCCACCAGGCGTGCACGGTGTGCGGCCGGTGGTACTCGAGCGCGGTCGCCGCGAAGGTGTCCTGCAGATCCTCGTCGTCGTCGACCACCACGATCGGCCCCGGCCCGTTCTTCGTGGCGAGCATCCGAGCCCAGTAGAAACGGGCGATCGACCCGAGGTTGTAGGGCGTCTTGACCAGCCGCACCGAGCGCACCGCGCCGGTCGCCTCGAACGAGCGAACCACCTCGCGGTAGAAGTCGTGCTCGACCCGCGCGTTGTTCCAGAGGTACACGGCGATGCCCGGGGTGCCGACCTGGGCATCCAGCTGGCGCAGCATCTCGACGAGTCGCTCGGGCCGGTTCCAGAGGCACATCAGCACCGGCAGCTCGCCGCCTGTCTCGCCCCAGACGCGTGTGTCGGTGGGACGGAAGCGGCCCGCCAGCAGTCGTCGGCGGATGAGGGACTTCGCCAGCCCACGGGCCCGGCTCGAGAATGACACCCCGGAAGCTTACCGGCTCCGCATCCAGTCGACCGTCGAGCGCAGCCCCTCGCGGAGCGGTAGGTCCTCGATGCCGGGGAACAGCTGCGCCAGCCGCTCGCCCGCCGCCTGCGAGTGCAGGATGTCGCCGGTGCGCGCCGGCTCGAAGGTGACGTCGAGCGGATGCCCGAGCACCTCCTCCATCACCGCCAGCAGTTCGAGCAGGCTCACCCGCACACCGAACCCGAGGTCGACCGGCTCATCGCTAGTCACGCCGCGCACGACGGCGTCGGCAATGATCGCGCCGACGGACTCGACGTAGGTGAAGTCGCGCGACTGCTCGCCCGTGCCGTAGACGATCACCGGCTGACCGGCCACCGCTCGTTCCAGGAAGGCGGGGACCACCGCCGGATACGCCGTGCCGCCGTGCTGTCGCGGGCCGAAGACGTTGAAGAACCGGAACGCGAGCACCGGCAGACCGTAGCTGCGCTGCCAGGTGAGCGCGTAGGTCTCGGCGGCCAGCTTCGTGGCGCCGTAGGGGCTCTCCGTGCGCGGGCGCATGCCCTCGTGCTTGGGCAGCGCGTCGCTGGAGCCGTAGACCGACGACGACGACGCGACGACCGTGTGCACGCCCCCGCCGGCGCGTGCCGCTTCGAGCACGTTGACGGTGCCGGTGACGTTCACGTCGTGGACTTCGCGCGGCCGGTCGAGCGAATCCTGCACCGACGCGATGGCGGCAAGGTGCACCACGGCGTCGGCCTCGGCCACCAGCCCGCCGAGCAGCTCGCGGTCGAGCACGGAGCCCTCGACGACGGTGACGTCGACTCCGTCGAGGTTCTCGCGGGTGCCGGTGGAGAAGTCGTCGAGCACCACCACGCGCGTCGCGGGTCGGGCGCTGAGCTGACGGCAGAGCGAGCTGCCGATGAACCCGGCGCCACCCGTGACGAGCACGGCGAGCGGGCGATCGGCGGGGAAGGACGCTGTGGTCACCCGGCTCACCGCCGCCCGCGACGAGCGAGTCGTCGCAGCCGGTTGCCGGCCCGCACCTCGGGGCGGGCGCTCAACTCCTCGACGGCGGTCTCGAGGCTCTGCACGTGCTTCTGCGTCAGTTCGTTCTCCTGGCGGGCGTGGGTCAGCTGGTCTTCGACCGCTCGGAGCGTGGCGGTCGCCGTCGCCTCCCGCTCCCGCGCGGCGGCCTCGAACTCCTCGCGCTGCGTGCGGAGTTCGTCGCGCTGCGTACGCAGCTCGGCGCGGTGGCGGGACTCTGCGGCGGCCGACCGGGCCTCCGCGTCGCGCAACGCCGGGGCGAAGCGCTCGAACGACTCCAGCACCTCGGCATCGAGCGGAACATCGGTGACCGGCGAGGAGAGGGCGTCGGCGAGCACCCGGTCTTCGACGAAATACCCGGCGGCGATTCCGGCGGCGAGTTGCGCCGCATCCGGATGCCGCAGCAGATAGAACGGGAGCAGGGCCCCGGCCTGCAGCCGGCGGTAGTCGCGCATGCCGTGGTGGTTGGGGCTCGGCGTCAGCTCGGGGTTGTCGTCGTAGGCGCGGCCGGACACCTCGACCTTGTGTGAGTACTGGGCCCAGGAGCGCCACGGCAGGTGCAGCACCTCGATGGCCAATTCCTCCGGCGGCAGCCCGTTCGACGCGATGCTCACGAAGTGGTTGCCCTGAATGACCTCCACCTCGGGGTCGCCCACGTGCACGGCGTCGGCGGTCGGATGCGCGTGCAGGCCGGTCGCGAGCAGCAGCACCTCGGGTCGCTGGTCGCGGTAGACGAGTCGCTGGATGCCTGAGCCGGCGGCCGCGGGCGCACCGGTGAGGTTGGTGACCGGCACGAGGAAGGATCGGATGCCCGGGTCGAGCAGCTCGAACACCTCACGCAGCGTGCGCGACCGATCGACCGGCAGGAAGAACTCGTCGGCGTCGGCGTTGATCACCCAATCGGCACCGTGCACCGTCGCGGCATCACGCGCCATCGCCGTTACGACCGGGCTCTGCTGCTTGCGATGCAGCGGGTCGTGGCGGAGGTCGATCAGACCGCGATCGGCGTACCCCTGCAGGATTTCGGCCGTGCCGTCGGTCGACCCGTTGTCGGTCACGATGACGACATCCACCCCCTGTGCGAAGTGGTGGTCGAGCATCGGCCCGATGATGTCCGCCTCGTCGCGAACCATCAGGGTCAGAGCGAGTTTCACCGGGCGGGTCTCCCTGTTCGTTCTCGGTCGGTCGATTCGTGCTCCCAATACCTTAGCCGCTGCGTCCGCCGCCCCGTCGGGCGACGAGAGCCGACCGCAGGGTCAGCCCGAGCGAGAGCACGGCGCGCACGGGCCAGAGGAGCGGCCCGGCGTACTTCTTTGCCAGGAACCGTTTCGCGCTCGCATGGTGGGCCTCGAGCATCCGCACCGACTCGCCGGTGGTGGAGTGTGCGCCCGTGTGCAGCACCTCGGCGGCCGGCTCGTACACGTTGCGCCAGCCGGCCTTGCCGACCCGGTACCCCAGGTCGACGTCCTCGAAGTACATGAAGTACCCGGTGTCGAAGCCGCCGAGCTGGTCGAACACGCTGCGCCGCATGAGGAAGCACGAGCCGGAGAGCCACCCCGCGTCGCGTCGCACCGGATGCTCGCCGACCTCGAGGCGGTACGACCTGGTCCACGGATTGGTGGGCCAGATGTTGGCGAACAGGGCATGCCCGACGCCGTTGCGGATGGACGGCACCGACCGGGCCGAGGGGTAGGCGCTGCCGTCGAGCTCCAGGATCTTCGGGCCCACCACGGCGGCATCGGAGAGTTCGATCAGCGTGTCGGTGAGGATGTCGATCGAGCCGGGGGAGAGCACCACGTCGGGGTTGGTGACCAGCAAGAACTCGACGTCGGCGGGCACGGTCGCCACGGCCTCGTTCACCGCGTGACCGTAGCCGAGATTCGAAGTCATGGGCAGGTAGTGGCCGCCTGCCGCTGCGACCAGGGACTCGATCGCGGGTCGCTGCGGGGAGTCCGGCTTGTTGTCGGCGAGGTGAACGGATGCGTCGGTGCGCGCCGCCGCAGCCGGCACGGAGTCGAGGAAGGGGCCGAGCACGGCGAGCGAGTCGTAGCTCACGGTGACGACGGCGACCCGCGGGCGCGGAGCGGTCACGACGTGGTCCCGGGATTCGCCGTGGCCGGGCCTGCGAGCTCCGTCGGCAGGCGGACCCCGGCCTCGGCGTAGGCGACGAGGTGTTCGCGGGCGCAGGCGGCCCAGGAGAAGCCGGCCGCGCGGTCGAGGGCGGCTGCACCGAGCATCCGCCGGCGTTCGGGGTCGTCGAGCAGGCCGTCGATCGCCGCCGCGAGGGACGCCGGGTCGGGCTCGGCGTAGGCCACCGCGTCGCCGCCGACCTCCGGGATCGACAGGCGCCGGGTGGTGAGCACCGTCGCGCCGCAGGACATGGCTTCGAGCACGGGCAATCCGAAGCCCTCGCCGAGAGAGGGGTAGGCCACGAGCACGGATCCGCCCAAGAACGCGGCGAGTTCGTCGAGCGGGAGGTAGCCGGCTTCGGCGACACCGTCGCTCGCGGCTGCCCGGTCGAGCATCCGTGCCGCCTCGTCGTCCCAGCCGCGTGCCCCCGAGAGCACCAGTGCGGGGGTGTCGAGGCCGCGAGACTCGCGATCCGCCCGCAGCGTCGCGTGGGCCTGCAGCAGGGCGGGCACGTTCTTTCGGGGCTCGATGGTGCCGAGGAAGGCGATCCAGCCGGTGGACGCGTCGAGATCGTGCGCGGCGGCGAAGTGATCGACCGACTCCTGGCTGGGGCGGGTGAAGACGGCCGGGTCGACGCCCAGATAGGCCACGGCGATCGGTGGCCGCACGGCCACGGCCACGGCGCCGCGTACGGCGTCGGCGGTGGCGCGGCTCGGCGTGACGAGCGCGGCGGCGGAGCGCGCCGCGCGACGGATCCAGGTCGAGAAGAAGGTGCGCTTCAGCCGCGAGTGCACCGCCGGATCGGTGAAGAAGGTGGCGTCGTGGAGCGTCACCACTCGGGCGCGCGAGGTGGCCAGCGGGAAGGTGTAGTGCGGCGAGTGGATGGCGGTGACGCCGAGGCGACCGGCCAGGCGCGGAAGACCGGATTGCTCCCAGGCGAAGCGCACGGGGCGCTTTGCGACCGAGGCAGGGGCGGCGTGGTAACGGTGGCCTGGTGCGGCGCTGCGCAGACGGTCGACATCTGCGGGCTTGGCGACGACGTGGACGGCCACGTCGAGTTCGTCGAGACCTGTGAGTAGCCCCTCGATGTATCGTGCTACCCCGCCCCAGGACGGCGGCAGTGAAGTCGCGTCGAGGAGGACGGGGATCTGATGGCTCACTGAGTGATCCTTGAGGTCGGGGCGGGGGTGCGTATCGGCTGCGCTGGGGGCGGCGGAAAGGCAGGGTCAAGCATAGCGAGGGTGTCTGGGTGTCTGGGTGTCTGGGTTTCTGGACGCGGAGCGGGAGCTGCCGCGCGCTTCGCGCTTGCCCTCGATGGACGTGGCTGGGTGGGTGAATGGATGTTCGATTGTTTGAGCTTTCGTCACTGATTGATGATAGAATATCAGTATGACTTCAGCTGCTCGACTCCACGAGATCGCGACCGATCTCCGTGATGTCGCGGGCGCGATCGGAGCCCACCTGGGTGGGGTCTCGGATGAGGGCTTGCTGGAGGTGATGGCCGCGTTCGAGGCTGTCGGTCGGGTGGTGTCTGCGGCCCAGGTGCGGGTTGCGGGTGAGGTGGCGGTGCGGTCGCGGAGTGAGCTCGGGGATGAGGGACTCAGCCGGTCGTTGAACTTCACCAGCCCGGTGAAGCTCGTCGCGAACGTGACCGGTGCGTCGGCGCGGGAGTGTAAGGCGCGGCTCGAGCTCGGGCAGCGACTGCGGGGAGCGATGCTCCTCGGTGGCGGCGAAGGCCCCGCACCCTTCCCCGCCGTGGGAGCGGCCCTGGATGACGGCACCGTGGGTGTGGAGGCGGCGGCCGTGATCGTGCGGGAGTGCGGTGCGCTGGCCACCCGGGGATGCGCCCCTGACGTTGTGGCCGGGGCGGAACAGACTCTGGTCGATGAGACGGTCGCGTTGCACCTGACCACCGACGAGACCCACAAGTTGGCCATCCACCTCCGCGAGGTGATCGACCCCGACGGCGCCGAACCCCGCGACGAGGTGCTGCAAGCCCAACGGTCCCTCACGATCGCGCAGGCTTCGGATGGGATGGTCCGGGGCAAGTTCGCGTTGACACCGGATCAGGGCGGGATCTGGTTGGCGAGTATCCAGGCGATGCAAAGCCCCCGCGTGACCGGGCCCCGGTTCCTCACCGACGAGGAAGCCATCGCGGACATGATCATGACCGATATGCGGAGTCAGGCGCAGAAGAACGCCGACACCGTCACCGAGTTGATCGCCCGCGCCGCCGGAGCACCCGATATGCCGCGCCTGAACGGCGCTACCACCACGGTGAACGTGCATATCACTCTCGACGACATCGAGGCCGGCCGGGGTGTGGGGTGGATCGATGGGGTCGACGCTCCTATCCCGGCGTCGACGGTCGCGCAGATGCGCTGCTCGTCCCCCGTCTCGGTGACGGTGTTCGGTGACCGCGGCGAGGTGCTCCACCAGGGGAAGATGAAAAGGTTCTTCACTCCGGCGCAGAACCGGGCCCTCGCCGCCCGGGATGGCGGCTGCGTCGCCCCGGGCTGCGACCGGCCACCCTCCTTCTGCGAAACCCACCACGTCGACGAGTGGATGGACGACGATCATCCGCCGGGCCGAACCGATATTGATAACGGCGTGCTGCTGTGTCACTTCCACCACTCCCATCTCCACCGTGCGGCGTGGAAACTGATCATGCTCAACGGCGTCCCCCACCTCGTGCCGCCGAGGTGGATCGACATCACCCAAACCCCCATCCCAACCACCCGCCGACGCACCATCAACCAGCCAGCCGCCTAATCCGGCACGCCCGGAAACCCAGCCACGACCCATCGTCGGCAAGCGCGAAGCGCGCGGCAGCCAGTCAACAATCGGAACCCCACCCCCCGCCGGTGCAAGTACGGGCTAGGGGGTGATCAGGCGCGCGCGATCAGTCGTCGACGAGCATCGATGCGATCGCATGACGAGAACGACGCGCCGCCCGCTCGATACGGCGCCGTTCGGCCAGGTTCGCGGGTGCGAGCCGGAGAGCAGCGGCGAAGGAGCCCAGACGCCGCCGGGCCTCCTCGCCCGTTGCCGCTCCAGGAGAGCGCATCGCGGCCAGCACCGCCCGGGCTGTTCCCGCGGCCGTACGCATGACGGCCCGCGCTGCCACGTCGGCGGGAGCGTGCCGGAGGGCGACGAGCATCCGATTGCGCTCGTTCATCGAGCGGAAGAGCGCACTGCCCGTGCCCGACGATGCGGCATGCCGATGATGAGCGATCGCGCCCGGAGCGTAGCGGATGCGGCCACCCGCACGACGGAGCCGCCACGAGAGCTCGGTGTCCTCGTAGTACATGAACAGGCTCTCGTCGAACAAGCCCACGTCCTCCAGCGCACTGGCACGCAGGGCTGCCCCGCCACCGCCGAAGCCGAACACCTCGCCCGCCGCACGCTCGTCGCCGTCGGGGACGACCGGGCGCAACCAATCGCGATCGCGCCCGTTGCCGGAGCGCGTCACCTCGTTGCCGGTGCTGTTCAGCAGCTCGACTCCGGCCTCGTCTCCGTCATCCACCCGACGCCACCGTGTGCCGTCGAACGCGACGAGCACACTGCTGTCCGTCGCAGGAGCGGTGTCGTCGGCCGCCGTCCAGCGCCCCGCCAGCACCAGCCGCGCTGTGGTCGCCGAGACCGTCGCATCCGTGAGCAGGGGAGTGACGAGTGCCGCCACGAAGCCCGGCGTCGCCTCTGCATCGTTGTTCAGGAGCACGTAGACGTCGGCCGGGCAGGCCCGGATTCCGGCGTTCACCCCGGCACCGAATCCGCCGTTACGACCCGCGTCCACCACGAGGTGCTGCGGATGACGCTGCCGCAGCGTCTCGAGCGAACCGTCTCCCGAGCCGTTGTCGACGATCACGATCGTGAGATCAAGAGCGTGCTCGTCGAGGCCGGTCTGTGCCTCGAGCGATGCGACGGCCGCAGAGGTGAGATCGGGCTGCCGCCAGTTCACGACGATCGCAGCGACCCGCGTCATCAGGCGCCGAAAGCTCGGATCTCCGGCGCCGCGTGCACGATGCCGACCGCCAGGTCGTAGTACGGCACGTCGAACGAGACGGCCTGCGGAACGTCGGCCAGGTGCACCTTCTCATTGCTCATCAACGTCGAGTTGATGAAGTACTTGCCGGTGCCGAACGGCGCATCGCGGATGATGAACTCCACCGTCTGCGGCGAGCGCAGTGTGGGTAGGTGCAGCCCGACACGGAGCGACGACGTGCCGTAGACGGGAACGCCCTGCACGTTGTCGATCTGGATGGCGGCGATCCAGTCGTCGATGCCCGTCGGATGATCGAAGGTGACCTGCACCTGGATGTCGTCGCCCGGCTGGATCGGGTCGCCCACGGCACCGCCCACGGGCTGCACGGTGGTGGCGAGGATGCGCCCGTTGTTGACGGGAATCTGCTCCTCGTGCGTGGCGTTGTGCGCCTCCGCCTCCTCCTGCCGACGCCCTTCGAGCACCTCGCGGAAGTCGCGCACCGCCTCGTGCGGCACGCCGTCGAAGAGCACTTCGCCGCGGTTCAGCAGCACCGCACGGTCGCAGAACTCGGTGATCTGACCGAGCGAGTGGGTGACCAGCACGATCGTGCGGCCTTCACGCTGGAACGAGCGGATCTTGTCGAGGCACTTGCGCTGGAACGCTTCGTCACCCACCGCGAGCACCTCGTCGACCAGCAGCAGGTCGGGGTCGACGTGCACGGCGACCGCGAAGGCGAGCCGCACGTACATGCCCGAGGAGTAGAACTTCACCTGCGTGTCGATGAAGTCGCGGATGCCCGAGAACTCCACGATGTCGTCGAAGTAGAGGTCGGTCTGCTTGCGCGATAGGCCGAGGATCGACGCGTTGAGGTACACGTTCTCGCGCCCGGTGAGGTCTTGGTGGAAGCCCGCTCCGAGCTCGAGCAGCGCGGCCAGACGACCGCGCCGGCGCACCGTGCCCGACGTGGGCTGGATGATGCCGCCGATGGTCTTGAGCAACGTGGACTTGCCGGAGCCGTTCGGCCCGATCAGGCCGATCGTCGAGCCGGACTCGATCTCGAGGGAGACGTTCTTCAGGGCCCAGAAGTCCTCTTTGAACTGCTTCGAGCGGCCGGCGTTCACCAGGCGCTCCTTGAGGCTCTTCTCCTTGCGGATGATGAAGCGCTTCGAGACGTCGTTCACTTCGACGACGGGCACGTGTGCGGTCGTCGCCATCACAGCTCCTGCGCGAAGTCGCCCTGCAGGCGGCTGAACACCCGCTGCGCTCCGAACAGAGCGAGCAGTCCGATGGCGCCCGCGATGAGCATCCGCAGTGCGAGATGCGGCAGCGGTACGCCGTTCGAGGCCTCGGACCAGAAGGCCTCCTGGAAGCCCAGCACCGCCAGCGTGATCGGACTGTTGACGTAGACCTCGAGCAGCCACTGCGGCAAGATCTGTGCCGCCTGCTGCCAGGAATAGAGGATGGGCGACGCCCACATGAGTAGCAGCAGCACCACCTCGACCAGGTACTGGATGTCGCGCAGGTACACGTTCAACGCCGCCAGCAGCAGCGCGATCGCAAGGCCCCAGATGAGGATGAGGACGAGTGCACCGAGGCCGAAGAACAGGTTGACGCTGAGGGTCAGGGTGCCGATCACGATGGCCGCCACGATCAGGATGACCAGTTGCACGGCGAAGTTGAACAGCGCGGAGCCCACCGCGGCAAGCGGGAAGATCTCCCGCGGCAGGTACACCTTCTTCACCAGGCCCGCGTTGGCGATGATCGATCCGGTGCCGGCGCCCACGATCTCGCTGAACAGCGTGTAGATGGTGAGGCCGGCGAAGATGTACACCGCGAAGTTCTCGATGTTGCGGGCCGCGCCGAGGAACTGCCCGATCACCAGGTAGTAGATGAACAGCTGGGTGAGAGGCTTCGCGAGGCTCCAGAGGAAGCCGCCGGCGCTGTCCTTGTAGCGCGACTTCAGTTCACGCGCGGTGAGCAGGCCGAGCAGCCGGCGCTGCGCCCAGATCTCGCGAACGGATGCGACGGTGCCGGTGACCCCGGAGGTCGCGCCGCCTGCCGTCTGCCACGGTTCCGAGAGGAGCCGTGCCGATCGGTCGGCGGGGGATTCCAGTACGTCAGCCAATCGTGAGGCCTCCAAGACCAGGTTCGCGGCAGCAGGGTGGCGCTGCCGGGATAGAGGATACATGACCGTCGTGGAGGCGGCTCCCAGGCTCGCGCTGCGTGCGGTTCAGCCCGGTCAACCCTTCGCGGCGCGATTGTGCTGCAGGCGCGAACGCACTTTGCCCGCCATCGAGGTCAGGCCGCCGTGGGTGAGGTAATGCCGGGCGAGCGCAAGGTCCCGCCGCCAGCCGTGGCGCCGGGTGGAGATGGCCTGGAACTTCTCCTCCGCCGTCACCGGGCGGCTTCGGCGACCGGCCCCCGCGACGTCGATCGGCGCCGAGAGCGAGCCGAGCACCCGGTCGGCGGCCGGATGCGGGTCGCGGCAGAACTCCACCAGCGGGCGGAGCGTCTCCTCCCAGGTGAACTGCTCCCGCACCCGGGCGACCGCCTGCACGGCCGCCTTCCGCTCGGGTGCCGAGTAGAGCATCCGCTCGAGCGCATCGGCGAGCGCGTCGACATCGCGTTCGCGCACCGCGACGCCGAGGCCCTCCTTCTCGACCAGGTCGCCGAAGCTGTCACCCTCGGTGGTCACGATCGGCAGGCCGGCCCAGAGGTAGTCGAGGATGCGGGTGCGGAACGAGAACGTGGTCTCGATGTGGTCGAAGTGGGTGCTGACGCCGACATCGGCCTCGAGCAGGTAGTTCTGCCGGTCGTCGAGGTCGACCCAGGAGTCGTTGAAGAACACGTTCTTGCCGGTGAGCCCGAGCTCCGCCGCGAGCTGCCGGGTCTTCTGCACCACCGCCATCTCCGGCACATCCGGGTTCGGATGCGCGGTGCCCATGAAGAAGAGCCGCACGTTCTTGCGGCGCTCGGCCAGCTGCCCGACGGATCGCACGAGGGTGAGGGTGTCGAACCAGTTGTAGATGCCACCGCCCCAGATGATGACCTTGTCGGTCTTGCCGATACCGGGAACGACACCGCGGATGGCATCGCGGGTGTGCCGAGGGGGAGTGGAGTCGAGACCGAACGGAGCGATCGAGATGAGCTCGTCGAGCGAGTCGTCGGCGGCGTAGTTGGCCGGGTTGATGCGGCCGAGCGCGGCCAGCTGCCCGAGCCAGAACAACCGCTGCCGCTCCGAGGCGCAGAGGAAGAAGTCGGCGCGGGCGAGCTGCTGGTTCAGCACCTCGGTGGCGGAGCGCACGATGTTCGTCCAGCGCTCGGTGCCGAACTCGCGGCCCTGCTCGAGCTGCTCGAGGTGCATCGGGTCGTAGATGTCGGCCACCACGATCTTCTGCGACTTCTGCAGCGTCGTGAAGTGGTGCAGGGCGTAGCCCTGGAAGAAGATGACGTCGGCCCACTCCTCGTGCACGCGCATCTGCCGTTCGTTCTGCAGCTGCACGTGCTCGACCTCGAAGCGGTCCGACTGCCGGTTGGCGGCGTTCCAGGTGACCAGGCGCACGTCGTGCTCGGCGCTCAGCGCCTCGCTGATCTTCCAGGCGCGCAGGCCAGGTCCCGCCATCTTCTCGCCGAGCGAGTCGCCGGTGATCACCAGGATGTGCCGGCGGTCGGTCGCGGACTCGATCTCGAACGCATCCACCACCGCGCGGAACCCGGCGAGATAGGACGAGCCGCCGAGCAGCGGGTGGATCATGTTGCCGAAGAGGCGGAACAGCTCGGCGTCGGTGCGGCGGCGGCGCGACTGGATGTCGTCGCGCGAGACGCTCAGTGATTCGAGCTCCTCCACGAACTGGTCGAGCGCGAACAGGCCGGCAAGCGACTCCTTGGGCACCGGGGTGGTCTCGTCGAACTCGCCCTCCGCGGTGCGGTCGAACCGCCGGATGTCGAACAGCTGCGAATCGAGATCGCTCTTGGCGACGGCGCGACGGGCGAGCAGCGCCATCGCCCCCGGCAGGAACCGGGCGAGGTTCTCGGGAGAGAGGTTCTTGTAGAGGGTGGCGAGCGCGTTGCGCTCGAGGAGGTAGCTCTCGCGGTAGGGCCCGAAGCTCCGCATCGAGGCGTGGTGACGGTGGTAGACGACGGATGCCGGCGCGAACCGCACCCGGTAGCCGAGCAGGTTGAGGCGCCAACCGAGATCGACGTCCTCGTAGAACATGAAGTAGCGCTCGTCGAAACCGCCGACCTCGACGAACACCGTGGCGCGCACGAACAGCGCCGACCCGGTGCCGTAGAGGATGTCGCGCGGTGCGGCGAAGCGCTCGTCGTCGGGCTCGTTCTCGTGATCTTTGTAGCCCATGCCGAACCAGCTGAGGCTGCCGCCGACGAAGTCGACCACCTTCCCCTCCCAGTCGAGCACCTTGCTGCCGACGGCCGCGATGGCCGGGCTGGTGTCGAACTCGGCGACGGCGGCACGGATCCAGTCCGGGTGCGGCTTCGCGTCGCTGTTGAGGAATGCCACGAACTCGCCGCGGGCATGCCGGGCGCCCAGGTTGCTGCCGCCCGCGAACCCCAGGTTCTCGGCCGACTCCACCACCCGCACCCGATCGTTGCCGCGGAACGCGTCGGTGAGCCGGCCGAGGCTGTCGTCGCCCGACCCGTTCTCCACCACGACGATGTCGAGGTCGGCGGCAGGCCAGTCCACCTGGCCGAGCTGACGCACGCACTCGATGGTGTCGTCGGCGCCGCGGAAGTTGACGATCACCACGGAGACGACCCCGGGCTGGGCGTGGGGCGCGGGATTGTTCACCCGATCAGCCTATCGCCGGTGGGTCAGCGGGCATCCGGGAGCATCGTCCTTAGGATCGGAGACATGGCAGGATCGACCTTCTTCCGCGTGTCCGTGAGCTCTGCCGTGGCGGTCGCCGCCCTGCTCGGCCTGTCGGGCTGCATCGGCGGCTCCGGCACCCCCGCGCCGACGGCCAGCACGTCCCGGCCCACCACCACCCCGTCGCCGAGCGTCACGCCCACCCCCACGAACACCGGGGTCGTGCCGCCCAGCCCGACGCCGACGCCCACTCCCACTACGCCGGCGGTGAAGCCCGTCTCGGTGCAGATCCTGAACGCCGCCTACGATCCGTCGACCGCGTCCATCGCCGTGGCGGGCATGGTGACCGACCTCGTCAGCGCCACCGGCACCTGCACGGCCACCGCCACGCTCGACGGCCAGTCGGTGACGGCGCAGGCCGCCGGCATGGCCGACGCCGCGGTCACCTACTGCTCCGGCCTCACCCTCGCGATTCCCGCGGGGGCCACCGGTACCTGGACGGTGGAGCTCGACTTCGCCGACGAGGGGCACAGCGGCTCGGCACAGATCACCGTCGACGTGAGCTGAGCCGCACTCGGGTTCCTCGCAGGCGGCGGATGGGGAAGCTGACTACCATTGACACGTTTCCTTTGTCGAAAGCGGTAGCAGCCATGAACACCGATCCTGAGAGCGAGTTGCGCGAACTGCGCCTCGAGGTGGCCGCGTTGCGCGCCCAGCTCGCCCGCCGCGACGCCGACGTGGAGGAGTACCGCAAGCGCCTGATCGCGAGCCGCAACCAGTGCGAGCGCTACAGCCAGCAGCTGCGGGCGCTGCGCACCTCGACCTCGTGGTCGATCACACGACCCCTCCGCATGCGGCGCCGCAAGGCGCTGAACAACGGCTGGACCTGATGGCGAGCGCCCCCAGCATCCTGGAGCGCGTTCTGCCCGTGGCGCGGATCGAGAGCCCGCGCCGCACGCTCCCGGCAACCGACCGGGTGGCGGTCGTGGCGAGCTACGGTCCCACCGCCGAGGTGTCGCTGTCGCTGTCCTGGATGGTGGCGCGCCTCGAAGAGCAGGGATACGCGGTGGTGGTGGTCCGGGCATCCGGCGACACCGCGCCGCTCGACTGGTCGCGCGGGCCCGCGAACGATGCGATCGTCATCCGTAAACCGAACGTGGGCTACGACTTCGGCTCCTGGGCCACCGGGCTCGCGCTGTTCCCCGAGATCCGCCGGAAGCCCTATGTCATCATCACCAACGACTCGCTGGTGGGGCCGTTCGCGAGCCTGAAGCCGATGGTCGACGACTTCGAGGGCTCGTACTTCGACGTCTGGGGCGGAACGTGGACGGCGCAGTACATGCCGCACCTGCAGAGCTTCCTGCTCGGGTTCAAGGGAGGCGTGCTCGACGACCCCGCGCTGCGCTACTTCTGGCAGAACCTGCCCGAGCAGTCGACGAAGTTCGACATCATCGACAAGTACGAGCTGGGGCTCAGCCGCCTGCTCTACGGCGAAGGCTTCGTGACGGGCGCCTGGTTCGACTACGAACTGGTCGTGCACTACACCCAGAACCCCACGATCTCGGGGTGGCGGGGGCTGCTGGAGCACGGCTTCCCGTTCGTGAAGCGGGAGCTGCTGACCAACCCCGGTATCGTTGCGGATGGTCCCGAGGTGCCGGCCGTGGTTCAGGAGCTGTACGGGATCGACCCGACCGGCTGGCTCTGAACGAAGTCTGAGGCTATGAGAAAGATCACCATCGGCGGCGTGAAGCGCCGCACCGGCCGCGTGCTGCAGCGCGTGGGCAGTTCGCTCGCGACCCCGCCACCGGCGCTCGTCAACGACGACTTCCCGGCGAGTTTCCAGAAGTGGGCCGAGAACCGCAGCAACCGCCTCAAGGCGATGTACCCGGGGGAGTGGAAGAAGCAGTTCATCGCCGAGCCCCCCACCTCGCGCGTGGCCGTCGTCGTGCACGTGTTCTACGTCGACCTCGTGCCGCAGATCGTCGAGTCGCTCAGTGCGCTGCCGGTGCCGTTCGACCTCATCGTCACCAACTCCTCGGGTGAGCCCGTCGAGATCGATCGTGCCGCGTTGCCGCTGGCCGACCGGGTGCAGGTGTTCGACATCGCCAACCACGGCCGCGACATCCTCCCGCTGATATCGGTGGTGAACGCGGGGCTCCTCGACCCGTACCAGCTCGTGTTCAAGGTGCACACCAAGAAGAGCGTGTGGCGCGAGGCGCACACCGAACTGAGCGGCTCGGGCGACGAGTGGCGGGAGAGCTTCTTCGCCGACCTCGCCGGGTCGGTGGCGAACGTGTCGCGCATCCTGGACGAGTTTGCGAGCGACCCGTCGCTCGGCATCCTGACCTCGGCGGGCAACGTGGTGGGCCCGGAGTTCTGGGGCGGCGACCGCGACATCGTGGGAGCACTGCTGCAGCGCATCCAGCTCGACCGCGACGAGGACAGCCTGCGCTTCGCCGCCGGCTCCATCTACTGGGTGCGTGCCTTCCTGCTGCAGGGGCTGCGCTCGCTCGAGCTCACCGCAGCCGACTTCGAGGAGGAGGCCGGCCAGGTCGACGGAACGACCGCGCACGCGGTGGAGCGCATCCTCGGCATCGTCGCCCGGGAGGCCGGCTACGACGTTCGCGACGTCACGTCGCTGGCCGACGGCGATGCGGCGGCCGCGGTCGCGGGCGGCTGGGAGCGTTTCGCCCCCACCTTCGACGCCCGCCCCCGGGCCCGGGTCATCCCGTTCTACCTGCCGCAGTTCCACACCTTCCCCGAGAACGACGAGTGGTGGGAGAAGGGTTTCACCGAGTGGTCGAACGTCGCGGCCGGAACACCGCTGTACCCCGGCCACATCCAGCCCTTCCTGCCCAGCGAGCTCGGGTTCTACGACCTGCGCACCCCGGGGGTGCGTGACGCGCAGTACGAGCTCGCGACCTCGATGGGCATCGAGGGCTTCATGTACTACTACTACTGGTTCGCCGGCAAGAAGCTCATGCAGATGCCGGTGGAGGAGCTGGCCGCGGGGTCGGGCGACCAGCCGTTCTGCATCATGTGGGCGAACGAGAACTGGACCAGGCGCTGGGACGGCAGCGAGCAGAACATCCTCATCGCGCAGGACTACGACCGGGTGTCGGCGAAGCAGTTCATCCACGACGTGCTCGATCTGATCACGGATGCGCGGTACATCCGCATCGACGGAAAGCCGGTCATCGCGGTCTACCGCATCACCCAGATCCCCGACCACGTCGAGGTCGTCGAGTATTGGCGGCAGGTCGCGGTCGAGGCCGGGCTGCCCGGATTGACGCTGCTGACGGTGGATGTCGGCACCTCGATGCAGGGGGTGGAGGGCGAGCTCGCCGAGCACGGCCTCGACGCCTACCTCGAGTTCGCGCCGCACAACATGTTCTGGGGCTCGCTGCCGCGGGAGAACCGGGGCCTCGACGAGCGGTTCCAGGGCAACCTGCTGAGCTACGGCGCGATGGCCGACCACGCCGAACGACGCCTCAACTCGGAGCCGCCCGCCCACCGCTACCCGGGCGTCATGGTGAACTTCGACAACACGGCGAGGCGGCAGTGGCAGCCCGACATGTGGTTCGGCTCGAACCCCTACCGCTTCCGGCGCTGGCTCAACACGACGGTCTCGTCGGTGATGGAACGCGACCGCGACGAGCGGGTGGTCTTCATCAACGCCTGGAACGAATGGGCCGAGGGCGCGGTGCTCGAACCGTCGCAGCGATTCGGCCGCACATACCTCCTCGCGGTGCGCGACGTGCTCATCCGCTGAGTCACGTCAACACGCCGCGCCACAGCTAGTCCACGGCGTTCTCGCTGCTCCTCCCTACTATGGACGGGTGAGGGGTTCCACGATGACGCGAGGCTTTTTCCGACGAGGTGTACTCGCCGCCGGGCTGAGCGCCGTGCTCGCCCTGGGCGCGTTGACGGCGACGGCAGGGCCGGCGGCGGCTGTTCCTGCGGCGCCTGCTGCGCCCGCGGCGCCTGCTGCGCCCGCTGCGCCCGCGGCGCCTGCTGCTCCCGCCGCACCAGCGACGGCGCCTGCGGCGGCCGCGGTGCCGGCGGCGACCGCAGGCGACTTCGACCCGGGCAACATCATCAGCGACGCCAACTTCTTCAACGGCAACGCGATGTCGGCCGGCGCCGTGCAGAACTTCCTCAACGCCCAGGTGGCGAGCTGCCGCTCGGGCTACACCTGCCTCAAGGACTACAAGCAGTCCACCTGGACTCGGCCCGCCGACGCCATGTGCAACAGCTACACCGGCGCCGCCAACGAGTCCTCGGCCACGATCATCTACAAGGTCGGTCAGGCCTGCAACGTCAGCCAGGCCGTGCTGATCGTTCTGCTGCAGAAGGAGCAGTCGCTCGTCACCGACTCCTGGCCGAGCGGCAGCCAATACACCTCGGCCACCGGATTCGCGTGCCCCGACACCGCCCCCTGCGACGCCGAGTACTCGGGCTTCTACAACCAGGTCTACAAGGCGGCCTGGCAGTACAAGCGCTACTCCAACCCGCCGGGCACCTCGGCGTTCTTCAACTGGTTCCCGGTCGGCAAGTACTCGGCCGTGCGCTACCACCCCAACGCCGCCTGCGGCTCGTCTCCGGTGCTGATCAAGAACCAGGCCACCGCCGGTCTCTACTACTACACGCCGTACCAGCCCAACGCGGTCGCGATGTCGAACGTCTACGGCGCGCAGACCGACGGCTGCTCCTCCTACGGCAACCGCAACTTCTGGCGCCTGTACACCGACTGGTTCGGCGACCCGCGCGGCGCGAACAACCCGCACGGCGCGTTCGACACCGCGGTGCCGGTGGCCGCGGGCATCCAGGTCACCGGGTGGGCGGTCGACCCGTCCACCAGCACTCCGGTCTCGGTGACCATCTCGGTCGACGGTCAGACCACCAGCGCGAAGGCGGATGTGCGGCTCGACTGGATCCCCGCGCTCTACCCGAGCCTCGGCGTGAACCACGGCTTCAACCAGATCGTCGGGGCCTCGCCCGGCAAGCACACGGTGTGCGTCGCGAAGGCGAGCGGAACCGACCTCGGCTGCAAGACCGTCACCGTTCCGAACACCACGGCCATGGGCTACCTCGACGTGGCCGAGGGCGTGGTCGGTGGCGTCCACATCTCCGGCTGGTCGCTGAACACGGCGTCGTCGGCTCCCACCTACATCTGGGTGAACGTCGACGGGTCGGGCAGCGCCTACAAGGTCGACAAGCAGCTGAACTGGACCCCGGGCCTCTACCCGAACACCGGCAATCTGCACGGGTACGACCGAGTCATCCCGGCCACCCCTGGAACGCACCAGATCTGCGTCTACGGCTACGCCTCGGCCCTGCTCGGCTGCAAGGTCGCCTACGTGCCCGCCAACGAAGCCGGTGCGGTCGAGGATGCGAAGGGTGTGCTCGGCGGGATCACCGTGACCGGCTGGAGCCTCGACAAGCGCACGACGACGCCCACCTACGTGTGGATCAACGTCGACGGCTCGGGCGCCGGCTACCGGGCGGCTTCGCCCTCTGCCGCCGCCGGCGCGGCCTACCCCTCGGCGGGCGCGAACCACGGCTTCTCCGTGACGATCGCCGCCAAGCCGGGCAACCATCAGGTGTGCGTGTTCGGCACCCTGGAGACGACGAACTACGGCTGTCGCACGGTGACCGTGCCGAACAACGAGGTGGGCAGCTTCGACACGGTCAGCGCGACGATGGGGCAAGATCAGCGTCAGCGGCTGGTCGCTCGAACCAGCGCAGCACCGTCCACACCTACGTATGGGTCACCATCGACGGCAGCGGTTCGCCGTTTGCTG